>JAGPDF010000026.1 GCA_018057705.1 Thermoanaerobaculia bacterium
CGCCGACCGTCGTGAAGGCCCGCGCCAGGTAGTGCGAGACCGAGGTCGCCGGCGTGATCGGGTACATCGCGACCATCTCCATGCCGGAGGCGAGAACGCCGAGCCCCAGCGCCTGGTTGCCGTTCAAGACCAGCACGGGCTCCTGCGAGGCCCGCGGCGGCACCTGCCAGGCGACCGGCACCCGGGCGGCGGCGAACGCCGCGCCGTGCCGCACCAGCCCCTGGTTCATCTTCACCACATCGGCGCCCTTCCTGCCCAGAACGGCCTCGACCTCCTCGAGCGCCTTGTCCATCCCGAGGCCGAAGATCTCGGTGAGCATCCCGACGACGAACATGTTCTTGCCGACGCGCGCGTCGGGCATCACTTCGAGGCAGGCCGCTTCCATGGGAAGCTCGATCACCTCGAGGCCCTGGGCGCGGAACTCGGCCACCGCGGTGGCGTACTGCTTGCGGATCTCTTCCTGCGCGTCCTCGGCCCACTTGCTCTCGAGCAGCACGACCGTGCCCGGCCGGAAGGCGGCGTTGGCGATCCGGCCGTAGAGCACCTGCTCATTGAAGGCGACCACCAGGTCCGCGCTCTCGCCGCAGTTGGTGATCTCGTGGCTGCCGAAGCGCACCCGGATGCCCGAGGCGCCGGCGCGGGATCGGGCGGGCGGTTTGATCTCGGCCGGAATGATCTCGACCGTCCAGACGCCGGTGCCCAGCTTGGCGCAGACGGTGCCGAAGGTCTGGCCGGCCTTCTGGGCGCCTTCGCCGGAGTCGGAGACGATTTCGACGATGCGCTCGCGCACGATGGTGCGCGGCCGGGCGGCGGTCGGGACATCGGTTTCGTGGGTCGTGGGCATCGGCTTTCCCTCGTTCTTCGGGCTCATTCGCTTGGACGGCGGGCGCCTAGGAGCTGCGGCCGCCCAGATCGGTGTAGAAGGCTTCGCCGAAGAGTCGTTCCTCTTCGGCCTCGTGGCGCCGCAGGGACTCGGCGAGGCGATGGATCCCCTCGGCGATCTCAGCCACCGGACCGGCGAGCGCCGCGGCGGTTGCGGTCTGCAGCTCCTCGAGACGGGCGAGGAACTCGCGATGCTCGTCGAAGAGATGCTGCAGGTTCGGCAGACGGTGGGAGGCTCCCTCGCCCACGACCGAGTGCAACCCCTGCGCTCCCTCTTCACCCTCGAAGTGGTGCACCAGGAGCGTTCGGAGGTCGCCCAAGAGCTTGTCGACCCGGTGCAGGTCGTGGGTGTGGACCAGCGACACCAGGAGCTCGCCCAGTTGGCGGTGCTCGTCGTCGATGCGCGTGCGGGCCGCACGACGCTGCGGGGCTGCGGACTTCGCCGCTGGGGCGGTTGCTGCGCGTGCGGAAGGACGTGCCATCGTCGGGCCCTCCTGGTCGAATCCCGGTCGCTCGAATCGCTGCCGGGGACAGGAGAACCGCGAAGCTCCGCAAAGATGCGGCCCGTGATTCCCCGCAGCCATCCTTCAAGATGCGCCGCGGGGCGACAACACACCTACGGGTCGCCGCCGCCCCACCCTACGGGGCGGCTCGTTCCCAAGCCGGAGAGGCCCCGTGGCTACGGAGCTTTGGGCGAAGCCGGAACCGGCGTTGCCGTGGCGGCCGGCTCCGCCGGTTTGCCGCGCACGATGGCGGTCACGAAGCGCTCCGCGCCGAACCACTTCGCGGCCGTGGCGCGCAGCTCCTCCAGAGTCGTGGCCTGCGCCAGCGCCAGGCGCTTCGCGGTGCTGTCGAGACCGGTCCCGTAGAGCGTGCCGCGAGCGAGCTCGTCGCGCAGCTGGCCGTTGGTCTGAAGGTCGATCTTGGTCGATCCGGCGAACGACGACTTCGCCGTCGCGAGCTGCTCCGCGCCGAAGCCGTCGGTCGAGAGCTTGCGCAACTCGACGAGCAGCGCCTCCTTGGCCTCGCTTTCCTTCGACGCCTCGGTGGCAAGGTAGGCGAGCGCGAGACCTCCTTCGCGGTAAGGCCGGTAGCCGGCGAAGACGGTGTAGGCGAGCGAACGCCGGCCGCGCAACTCGGCGAAGAGCGTCCCGGCGAGTCCCGAGGTCACGTTCTGCAGGAGCTCCAGGCGCGCCGCTTCAGGGTCCGACGCCGGCGGCCCGGCAAACGCCATCACGATCGCCGACTGCTTGCGGTCGCGGTACTCGACCGTCTCGGTGCGCGTCGGCGGGGGCGCCGGAAGGCGCAAAGCAGAACGCGCCGAGCCGCGCCGCGGGAGGCTGGCGAGCGCCTTCTCCGCCAGCTCTTGCGCGGCGCTCGCTGCGACATCCCCGACGATGACCAGCGTGGCATCCTCGGCAGCGAGGTGAGCCTTCCACCAGGCGGCGAGATCGGCGGCAGTAAGCGCCCCGACCGAGTCCTCGGTGCCGGTAGCCGGCAGACCGTAGGGATGCGTCGGCCACAGACCAGCGAGAGCCAGCGCCTGCGGACGCTGCGTCGACGAATCGAAAGCGCGCCGGATCGCCGCGATCTGGAGTGCGCGCTCCTCGGCGACCCCTTCCGCCGGGAAGGTCGGGTGCAGGACGACATCGGCGAAAAGCTCGAGCGCTGGCCGTAGATTCGCGGCGATCACCTCCATCTCGACACCGAGGAAATCCGGCGCGACATCGGAGGTGAGAGCCGTGCCGAGGAACTCGAACGAGCGGTCGATCTCCTCGCCGCTACGCGCTCCGGCGCCCCGGCGCAGCGAGCTCGCTGTGAGCTGGGTGATGCCGGCGTTGGCGGACGATTCGACGCTCCTGCCGCCGTCGAGGTAGAGCCCCACCGCCACGGAAGGGGCACCCGGTCGCTCGCGGACCACCAGACGCGCACCGTTCGAAAGCCGCACCTCGGTCGCGGGCCGCTCGACCTTCGCTGAAGCGACTGCCGAGAAGGCCGCCGGCAGGGCGTTCCCCGGCTCGGCGGCCGGCGGCGTCGCGACCGCCGCCTGGACCTGGGCGAAGGCCGCCGCGCGGTCGAGCTCCGGAGTGCCATTGGGAGCGTAGTGGTAGAGCGTCAGGCGATCGTTCGAAAGGAAGCGCTTCGCTGCGGCGCGCACTTCGTCGGCGGTGACCCGGTCGAGCTTCGCCAGGCGGGCACCGAGCGAGAGGTAGCCATCGCGGGCTTCGGCCTCGGCCAGCGCCTGCGCCTGTCCGACGGCATCTTCGAGCGCGAAGACGACCTGGGCGCGCAGCGAGTTCTTGGCCAGCGCCAGTTCGTAGGCGGTCGGTCCGTGGATCTTGAGGCGCTCGATCTCGCCGAGCAGCCGGCGATCGACCTCGGCGCGCCGGGCTTCGTCGAACGACGCCTGCGCGATCAGCAGGCCGACATCGTCGAACTGATAGTGAAAGACGTTCGCTGTCGCGGCGGCGTCCGGGCCGACGACGTGCCGGAAGAAACGCGACGAACGGCCGGAACCGAGGATCTGCGACGCCAGGTCGAGCGCCAGCTCGGCATCGCCGCCGACTCCTTGCGTATGCCAACCGAAGACGGAGTAGCCCTGCTTCAGGTCTCCGGTCGAGCGGCCGTAGCGGAACTCCTTCTGCTCCGGCTCCTTCGGCCCGCGCTGCTTGTCGAAGCCCGCGGTGGCCAGGGTGCCGAAGGTTGCCGCGACGGCCTTCTCGACATCGGTCGCCCGCACGTCGCCGGCGATCGAGAGGATCATGTTCTGCGGCAGATAGAGGGTGCGGAAGAACTGCAGCAGATTCGCGCGCTCGATGTTGCGCAAGACCTCGTTCGAGCCGATCCGCCAGCGCTTGATGCGATGTTCGGTGAACGAGGTCGCAATCATGCGCTCGAGTGAGAGCGCCGGCGGATTGTCGAGCTTGCGGTTCGACTCCTCGATGACGACCTCTGACTCGCGCTCGAGCTCGCCTTCGTCGAAGAGCGGATTGGCGATCGCGTCGGCCATGATCTCGAGTGCCCGGCCGAAGCCCTCGGTCGGCACGACGAAGAAGTAGTTGGTCGAGTCGTAGATCGTGCCGGCGTTGGTGTCGCCGCCCACCGCGGCGAGCTCCTGCGAAATCTGCTCGGCACCGGGGAACTTCTTCGAGCCTTTGAAGAACATGTGCTCGAAGAGGTGCGCCATGCCGGCGACTTCGTCGGGTTCGTTGAAGTAGCCCGCCTTCACCCAGGTGTTGATCGCCACCACCCCGGTCCCAGGCTGCTCGCGCACCAGGAGCGTCAGTCCATTGGGCAGCGTCGTCTTCTTGACCGAAGCCAGGAAGCCGTCGAGCGGACCGGCAGGTGGCGGAGCAGCCACGGCGGGAGCCGCCCCGAGATGGACCACGGCGACGAGAGCAAGGCTGGCGAGAGACGTTCGGGCGAAGGCACGGGGGGTCAGGATCACTTTGGACTTCCTTTCCGAAGCACAGTCGTAGGGGGGGGCGGTTCTCGCCGCGGCGCAGATCATCCTACCGCCGCGGCCGCTCGGGTCGCGCGCAGGACGAGCGCCGGATCGTGGACCGTCAAGGCCGCGATGCGGTCTCCCGCTCGCTCGAAGCGGATGCGAACGTCTGGCACTCCCGGCGGGAAGAACTCGAGGTTTCCCAGATGAGAAAGCCGCAGCGGCGACCTCCCGGCGCGCTCGAAGGCGAGGCCCATGCGGCCGACAGCGACGACGATGCGCTCCGTCGGGCCCGGGCCGAAGAGGTAGGTACCCAGCACGGCCACCTGGTCGGCATCGGCGAGCGCCACCAGCGTCGGCTTCAGATCGGCTCCGCCGAGCTTCTCGAGATACTCGACGACCGGTTTGGCGACCTCCGCGCCGGCGCGAGCGTGGTGGAGCAGCGTCAAACCGTGCGGACCGGCGGTCTTCTGGATGCCGGGTGCGGCCTCGATGAAGGCGCGCACGGTCGCCACCTGGCCAAGCATCGCCGCCGAGAAGATCGTCGGCTGGGCTCCGTGCGCGAGGAGGAGCTCCGCGATCTCGCGGTTGCCGACGTGGGAGGCCGCACCGAGCGCTGTCTCCCAATCGCCGAAACCCCAGTCCCAGGCGGCGCGCGCGAGCGACGAATGCACGGCCAGGAGCTCGCGCACCCTCTCCACCCTGCCGTGCGAAGCGCCGACCATCTCGCGCGCCAGATCCGGTGGCTGGGTCGGCCAGGAATCCGGAAGCGCCGGCGCAGGGGCTTCGGCCGGCGATACGGAAGCCGTGGCAGGCGACCCGCCGCCCTGGAGGCTCAGCATCGCGGTCGACGAAACCCCCGCCAGAACGAGTCCGGCCGAAGAGCCGACGAGGAAGGTCCGGCGGGTGGGTGGAGCGCTCATGGCACTGGATACGAGAAACGCCGCTCGAAAGTTGTCGCGCTGTCGCATTCCGCGCTCTTCCTGCGAGGTACGGGATGAGGAGACACAACTCATGACCCACAAGAACGATCTACCCGTGTCCGGCCAGAAGTCCTGGTGCAGCAACCTTCGCCGCAGAATCGCGGCCTGCGCGGTCCTCTCGATCGCTGGGATGGCGGCGACCGCCGAGGCGCAGCTCGGCGTTCCCGGCTCGCAGATCTTTCAGCAGGGCGAGAGCGGCGTGCCCGGCGCTCCGGCGGCGCTCGAGCAGTTCGGTCGAGCCCTGGCCAGCGGCGACTTCGATGGCGACGGCTTCGTCGACCTCGCCCTCGGTGCGCCGCGGGAGTCGATCGCTCCGGTTGCCGAAGCGGGCTCCGTGACGGTCCTCTACGGCGGCGCCGCGGGTCTCGCCGGCGCTGGCAGCGAGGTCTGGGATCTGAACGGGCCGGCGGGCCAGGTCGCCAGCACCGGCGACCGCCTGGGGAGCGCCCTCGCGGCAGCGGACTTCGATCACGACGGCTTCGCCGACCTGGCCATCGGCGTCCCCTACCGGGATGTCGTGACGCCGGAGGCGACTCTCGAGGCACGCGCCGGTGCCGTGCTCGTTCTCTACGGGTCGGCCGGCGGACTGATCGAGGCGGGAGCGCAGTACTTCCGCCAGGGCGCGGGCGGCATCGTGGGCGCCCTCGAGGAGGACGACTTCTTCGGCGAGGCGCTCGCGACCGGCGACTTCGACGGCGACGGATTCGCCGACCTCGCGATCGGGGTGCCGGGAGAGGACGTCGGCGCGGTCACCAACGCGGGCGCGGTGAACGTCGTCTACGGCTCCGCCGCCGGACTCTCGACCGCACCGGGCACGTCCGCCAACGGCATCTGGACGCAAGGGGACCTCGGATCGTCGCAGGACGAGGCGAGCGACGAGTTCGGTCATGCGTTGGCGGCCGGGGACTTCAACGACGACGGCCGGGACGACCTGGCGGTCGGCGCGCCGCGCGAGAACTGGGGCGCGGTGATCGATGCCGGCGCCGTCTTTGTCCTCCTCGGCTCGGACAATGGCCTCACGGCGCTGGGACAGCAGGTGCGCACCCAAGACGATGGCGGGATTCCCGGCGACGCCGATCCCGACGATCATTTCGGCTCGAGTCTGGCCAGCGGCGATTTCGACGGCGACGGGGTCGAAGATCTCGCCGTCGGCTCGCCCGGGGAACAGGTCGGCGGCGAGTCCGAGTTCGGTCTCGTCCACCTCTTGCCGGGCGTGCCCGGACTCGGCGTGAGCAGCGTCGCCAGCGCAATGCTCGACCGCTCGCAGCTCGCGGGCCTCGCTGCCTCCGGCGACCGGTTCGGTGCGGCACTCGCTGCCGGCAACTTCGACGGTGGGAGCGCCGCCGAGTTGGTGATCGCGGCCCCCGGGGCTGAGGTCGCCGGCGCGGACTCCGCCGGGGTGATCTACATCGTGTCCGGACTCGTCCCGGCCACTCCGGTGGTGGTCGGGACGTTCAGCCAGGATGGGGCCGTGCCCGGGGCGGTCGAGTCTGGGGATGCCTTCGGCGAAACACTCGCTCCCGGCGACTTCGACGGCAACGGTTTCGCCGACCTGGCCGTCGGGCTGCCTTTCGAAGACGTCGGGGCGACCCTCGACGCCGGCGCCCTCAACGCCCTCTACAGCCAGGGACTCTTCCGCGACGGGTTCGAATCGGGCGGCAGCGGCGCCTGGTCGGCTGTCTTGCCTTAGGATCCTCGCTCGACGCAGCCTGGTAGTCGAGCCTTGCAGGGACGCTGGGCGCAGGTGTCGCAGGTATTGCTGGCAGGAGGCCGCATGGAGCCGCTTCGGCTCGCTGAAATCGACGAGGTATTCGCCGCCGCGCTCGACCTCGACGAGGCCGGGCGCGGCGCCTTTCTCGATACGCGCTGCGCCGGAGACCCCGAGCTCCGGATCGAGGTCGAGGCGCTGTTGCGCCACTGCGAGAGCGGTGCCGCGACGCTCGCGGATCCGTTGCATCAGTTTCTGCGCCAGATCTCGGAGGGCGGCGAGCAGGGACTCGAAGCCGGAGAATCGGTCGGTGCCTGGACGATCCTGCGTCCGATCGGCCGCGGCGGCATGGGGCTCGTCTACCTGGTCCGCCGCTCCGACGGCAATTTCGACAAGGAGGCGGCGCTCAAGGTCCTGCCGCGTGCCGCGAGCTCGCCGGAGGCGATCCGACGCTTCGAACAGGAGCGGCGCATCCTCGCCCGCCTCGACCATCCGACGATCGCCCGGCTGCTCGATGGCGGGGTCGACCGCCGCGGCCTTCCTTTTCTCGTGCTCGAGTATGTCCACGGCGTCGCGGTCGACGAGTACTGTGACCGCGAGCGCCTGACGGTCGAGCGCCGGATCGCTCTGGTCATCGAGATCGCTCGCGCCGTCCAGGCGGCGCATCGCAGTCTCGTCGTCCACCGCGACTTGAAGTCCTCGAACCTCCTGGTGACTCCTGCCGGCGAGGTGAAGCTCCTCGACTTCGGCATCGCGAAGCTCCTCGAGTCGCAGGAGGGGACGAGCGAAGCGACCTCGAGTCTGGCGATGACACCGGCCTGCGCCTCGCCCGAGCAGGTCCGCGGCGAGCAGATCACCACCGCTTCCGACGTCTATCAGCTCGGCCTCCTGCTCTCGGGCCTGCTCACCGGCCATCCGCCGCAGGCGGCCTCCTTCAGTTCGCTCGAAGCGCTGGTTCGCGCGGTCTGCGAGGAGCAACCGGAGCGGCCGAGCGCGGCCGTGTGGAAGTCCCGCGACGGCCGCTCGGCCGAGGAGCTCGCAGCGCTCCGGCGCTCGACGCCCGCCCGGCTGGCGCGGCGCCTTCGAGGCGAGCTCGACGCCGTCGTCGAGCGCTCCCTGGCAAAAGACCCCGAGGGGCGCTACCCCTCGGCGGAGCACCTCGCCTCGGACCTCGAACGATTTCTCGCCGGCGAGCCGGTCACGGCTCGACGGACGAGCCTCTTCTGGCGGTCGTGGAAGTGGGTGCGGCGCAATCGGGCGCTCGCCGTGACGGCGGCCGTCGCTGCGCTGCTCGGTATCGGCTACGCCACTACGGTGACCCTTCAGGCGCGCGCGCTCGAACGCGAACGCGATCGTGCGCGGCTCGAGGCGGCCAAGGCGACCGAGGTCGAGCGTTTCGTCGTCGGCCTCTTCGACGTTTCGGATCCTGCGACCTCGCTCGGCAAGCCGATCGACGCCCTGACCCTGTTGCAGCGCGGCGCCGAGCGCGTCGAAGGGGAGCTCGCCGCGCAGCCCGCGGTGCGAGCGCGCCTGCTTTCGACCCTGGGGCACATCTACGGCCGCCTCGGGCGGCTCGCCGAAGGCAGAGCGCTCGAAGAGCGCTCGCTCGAGCTGCGCCGGGGCTGCTTCGGCCCGCGCCACGTCGATGTCGCCGAAAGTCTCCACCGCCTCGGTTCGCTCGCGCGTCAGCTCGGCGACCATGCCACGGCCCGGCCCCTGCTCGTCGAAGCGGTCGCCCAGCGCCGGGAGCTTCTCGGCCCCGCCGCGCCGGAGCTCGCCGAAAGCCTCACCGAGCTCGGCTATCTCCACTACTTCACCGGCGAGCACGCTGAGGCCGACGCCTGCTTCCGCGAGGCACTGGTCCTGCGTCAGCAGGAAGGGAACCTCTCGCTGGTCGCTGCGGCGTGGAACAGCGTCGCCCTCGTCGCCGAGAAGCGCGGCGAGCTCGACGAAGCCGAGAGGCTCCATCGCGAGGCGCTGGCCGTGAACCGGCAACTCCACGGCGAGCGCCACCCCGACGTCGCGATCAACCTCTTCAACCTCGCGCGGGTTCTTCAGCGGCGGCACGACTACGCCGGAGCGCAGCCGCTCTTCGAAGAGGTTCTGGAGATCGACACCGAGGTCTACGGATCGGACCACCCCGAGGTCGCCACCGACCTCACGCTGCTCGCGAACAACCTGCAGATCCTCCGGCAGCTCGACCGCGCGGACGAGCACTTTGCCCGCGCCCTGGCAATCTTCCGCGCCAAGCTCGAACCGGGCCACCACCGCATTGCCACCACCCTGCAGGGAATCGGGCAGCTGCGTTTCGCACAGGGACGGTTCGCGGAGGCCGAGGCGCTGCTGCGGGAGGCGCTCGCGCTGCGCCGCGCCCGCGTCGGAGCGAGTCACGTCGAGGTCGCCGAGGTGCTGCTGCCCCTCGCGCGCTGCCTCGTCGCGACCGGACGCTGGGAGGAGGCCGAGGCGGCCTGGAGCGAGGCCCTCGCGATGGCTGCCGGGCAGGATCCGTTGCTCGTCCGTCAGCTCGAGGACGACCGCACCCGTCTGCGTGCCAGTCGAGCGCAGGGTGCCGCCGCGGGCTAGTCCGCCGGTTCGGATTCCAGCGCGCGCCGCAGCCAGGCCTGGGCACGCAGCCAGTCACGCTGCACGGTGCGCGTCGAGAGCTCGAGCGCCGCAGCGATCTCCTCGTCGTTCATGCCGGCGAAATAGCGGCACTCGACGATGCGTGCCAGGCGTTCGTTGAAGGTCTCCAACTGCTCGAGCGCCTGGTGGACGGCGAGCACGAGCTCCGCCTGTTCGGCGACTCCCACGAAGGCGGAGTCGAGCGTGACGAGCCGCGCGCCGCCGCCGCGCTTGCCGGCCGCGTGCCGGCGGGCGTGATCGACCACGACGAAGCGCATGGCGCGCGCCATCACGCCGAAGAAGTGGGCCCGGCTCTGCCAGTCGATCGACTGCTCGTCGAAGAGCCGCAGGTAGGCTTCGTTGACCAGCGCGACGGTGTCGAGCGTACGTCCGGGTGGCGCCTTGCGCAGTTGCTGGCGCGCCATCCTTTCGAGCTCGGCATGCGCGAGCTCGACCAGGTGGCCGAAGGCGTTCGCATCCCCCGCCCGATGCTCCTTCAAGAGCCGCGTCAGATTGCCGCCGAGAGCGTCTTCCATGCCGATGGCGGAACTAGATCACGTCGCTCGCGCGCCCCGGAAGAGGGTCCACCGGCCCGTCAGCTCGCGGCGCGCACCACCGGCAAGGCGACTTCGTTGCGACGCAGGAACCAGAGCGTCCAGGGCGGGTCGTAACGCAGCGACTCCGCCGGGCCGGTCACCTGCCAGCCGCTCGTCGCGAGCTGGGCGCGCAGCAGGCGCTCCTGCTCCGCAAACCGGGCGTCGCTCCACAGACCCGAAAATCGCAGCACCGCGACCTGGCGCGGCAGCGCTTCGCGCAGTGTGACGCGGGGGTCGGTCGGCTCGGGCAGGGTCGAAAGAGTCCAGGCGCTCGGCATCGCGAACGACATCACCCAGAGCTCCGGGCTCTCCGGGGCGGTCGGCCTGGCGCTGTCCGCCGCCGCGGGGCGCATGCCGACCGGCGCGGTCATGGCGATCTTCGCGCTCGCGGCCGGCCGCATCCCGACCGGCGCGGTCATGTCGATCTTCGTACTCTCACCCGCCGCACCGCGCACCCGGTTGCCGCCGAAGATATAGCCGGCGAGACGCCGGAAGGCCGCATTGCTCACCCCATCGAAGGTCCCCGAGACCTCGGTCTCGGCGAGCACGAGGGCGGCGTAGGAGCGGATCTCCACCTCGCCCAGCTTTTCGAGAACTTCGTAGGTCGGCTCTTCGGTGGCCATGGCGGGGGCTCCAGTCAGGAGGACGGCGAGCGCCACGCCCGTCAGGCCCGCCAGGCGGCGAGGCGGCGGGGCGAGCGAGACCGAGCGCGAGATCGTCACACCTCCTACTACGCCCCCATCGCCAGGGCGGACGAGATCGCCGAGGAATGGGTCGAAAGCGCCGGTCCGGGGAAGTCCCGCCCTACTTCCGCGCGCGCGCTGCGCGGGCGGCCTGTGCCATCTGGGCGAGCGCGACTCCCGCTCCCATGCCGCCGGCGAAGAGCGCCAGGATGTCGACCAGACGAACGCGGTCACGCATGCCGAGCGCCGCTGCGGCCGCGACGACGATCGACAGCAAGGAGCCGACGAGCTGCAGGCGGAAGCGGAGTCGGTCGTTTCTCATCAGGCTGAGTCCTTCTCGACGAGCTCGACGGCACTCTCGATCTCGAGCGCGAAGCGGCCGCGGCGGACCGGCACCATGCGCACCCAGGGGCACTTCTCGGCGAGGCGCTTGCGCAGCAGGATCAGCCGGCTCTCGAGGTTGTCCTTGTAGGCGGGGAGGCCCAACGCGGGGTCCAGGCGCAGCTCGCGATTGGTGAACTCGGTTCGGCCGTCACGCTGGTGCTGGTTGAGGATCTTCCAGAAGATCTTCGCCGGGACGTTGCGCACCAGGTACTCGTCGCCGAGAAAGATCGTCTCGTCGTTGCGGAAGTAGACGAATCGGAGCTTGCGGTGGCACTCCTCCGGCGGCTCGGGCGCCGGCCGAGGCGCAACCGACGGTGCCGCCTCCTCCTCGTCCTCCTGCATGCGGTCGATGCCCATGGCGATCTGGT
This sequence comes from Thermoanaerobaculia bacterium, assembly GCA_018057705.1. NCBI lineage: Bacteria > Pseudomonadati > Acidobacteriota > Thermoanaerobaculia > Thermoanaerobaculia bacterium. The sequence continues at coordinate 11,672 of JAGPDF010000026.1, forward strand.
TGGCGACGATCTGCAGGAACGCCTCGTCCCACTCGTCGAAGGCCAGCGGATCCCGGCTCTCGAAGCCGAGCACGCCGACGAGTCGATCGCCAGCGAGCAGCGGCAGCGCGAGCTGGGCCCGGACATCGGGCAGACCGGGGAGCGGGATCTCCGGAGCCAGCCGGGGGTGGCCGCCGCGATCGGCGAAGCGCTCGCGGATCGTATGCCCGTAGCGGATCTCCGCGCCGACGCCGGCGACGCGCACCATGCGGCGCTCGGCCGCGGCGATGCCCATGACGCCATCCCCGATCGCGATCTCGGCGCCCACCCCTTCCGCACCGTAGCCACGGCTGGCGATTGCCACCAGGCGGCACTCGCGGTCGTCGGGAACGAGCACCATCGAGTGGGAGAAGGCGAAGAGCTCGTCGAGCCCCTGAAGGGCGCTGGCGAGCAGCGCATCGAGATCGCCGGCGCGGGCGATCTTCCCCGAGATCGCCTGCAGGCCCCGAAGCTCCGAGAGCTGGTCGGGTGCCGGGTGGCGATGGCTCTCCGGGTCCCAGTCGGCGGGTCCGGCCGGCGGAGAGGCGAGCGGGTCGACGAACTCCTCCACCTTGCGGATCGACTCGACCTCGTAGACATCGGCCGAGAGCAGGCGAAAGATCCCCTTCATCCCGGTGTGCGAGGCGATCACCTGGATGCGCGCCGCCATGGTGTCGAAGAGCGGACCTGCCGTCTCGAGATGGTCGAAGCGCAGCTCGAGGCGGTAGAGCTCGAAGGTCCGCGGATCCCAGAGGTCGACCGCAGCGTAGGGGTTCTCGTCGACGTTGCGCCGCGTCTTGTTGAAGAACTGGCAGGAGAGCGCGACGTGCTTCCGATCGACGAGATAGACCTGCGAGAGATAGGTGACGTTGGGCTCGCCGTGCCGGTCCGCCGTCGCGATCATCGACGGAATGACACCCTGGAAGCAGGCCTGAAGCTCCTCCAGCCGGATCGTCATGCGCCGACTCTGCCGTGGGAGAGGGCCGCCGTTTCCCGCGTCAGCGGGCCGCCGGCGCCAGGCCCGGGCGTCTGCTCGAAGAGCGCCTCGCAGCGAAACGTGACCGTGAAGGCCGGCCAGTGGTTCATCGACCTCGTGGCCTGCCGGGGGACTCCGACGTGGCCCCAGTCGACGGCGAGGAGATCGAGATAGCGCACGATCTCGCGCCGCTCGTCGGCCGTCGACGGCCGGACTTCGAGGGCGCCTCCCTTCACCTGCAGCGAGCGGTGGTCGATGGCGCGAGTGATCGTCACCGCGATCCGGCCGTTGTCGGCGAGGTTGGCGAGGGCACGCTCGGAGGTCGCGGCCGGCAGGAAGACGGTCAACGTTCCGGCTCCGGGATCGGCCCGGACTCCCGCCCCGCGAACGCAGTCGGGGCGCAGACGCGCGTCCCGTGTGCCGACAATCACGGAGATGCCGGACTCGATGAATGCTGCGAGCTCGGGACTGATCACGCTGGCGGTGGCTCCGCGCGCATTCTATGTAAGAAGCGCGCGAAACCACCGCCCGGGCTCAGCGGGCGCTGCGGCTGCCCGGGCGACCCTACTTCGACGGGGCTGCGGGCGGAGCCATCGGAGCCATCGGAGCAGCTGGAGGGAGCGGGTCCGGGACCTTGTTCTTCACCGGCGGGAGGGTCCGCAGGAAGGCCCAGATCGCCCGCAGATCCTCCTCGGGGAGCGTCGAATACTGCTGCCAGGGCATCGGCGGGAGGATCTCCCGGCCGCGCCCCTGGTGACGGCCGGTCTGCAGCGCCGCCAGGAACTCCTCCTCGGTCCACTTGCCGAGCCCGGTCTCCGGATCGGGTGTCAGGTTCTGGGTAAAGGTCACCCCCCAAGGCCCCGACCAGGCGGTCAACGTTCCCGCGACGGTCGCCACCCAGGGGCCCGGCGCGAGCTCGGGGGCAGGCGGCATGACCATCTCCTGCGGGTGCCCGGCGAGTCTCCGGGACATGTCCAGCTCGGGGCCGTTGGGCCCCATTTTCTTCGTGGTGTGGCAGTCGTCGCAGCCGCCGAGCTGCACGAACTTGGCGCCCAGGGCGACCCGGTCGGGAGCCCTGTCGCCAGCGGGCAGCGCGGCAGGCGACTGGGCCTGGGTACCGACGACGGTGACGGCGACCAGCGCCATCGCGATGGTGATTCCTTTCGCAGCGATCTTCATGGCTTCTCCCCTTTTGCAGCGGTTTGGATGTTGAGCGGCTGAAAGAGTCCTTCCCGGATCCACTTCTCGACCAGCGCGATCGCCTCGCGGTCGACGACCCGGCTTCCGAGCGGAGGCATCTGTGTGATCGGATCGCGGCGCGACATGCGCTCGAGCAGCAGGCTCGACTCCGGGTGCCCGGGCGCGAGACGCGCCTTCGGCGACGAGCCCGCGGGCTGAAAGCGGGCCATGCGATCGACACCGGTGGCGAGAGCCGCCGGCCGGACGCCCGGACCGTCGCCGAGGCGCACTTCGAGCGAGAAGTCGAGATCGGCGAGCGGACCGCGCGCGTTGTGGCAGCTCGCGCAGTTGCCGTGGAGATAGCCCAACGCCGAGCGCTCCGTGGCCGAGCGTGCCGGGACCTCCGGTGCCAGAGCTACCAGATCCACCGGCAAACCCTTGACCCAACCCTGGCGCACGAGCAGGGCGAGGTCGACGTCGCCCGGACGCAGCGGTTCGGCGTGCGGCGCTCCCGGGTCGCGGGCTGCCGAGAGCTGCAGCGCCGAGAAACCGAGCACCCGCGAGACGTTGCCCTCGTGGCAGGCGCGACAGTCGGTCCGGGCAGGCAGGTCGTAACGCACGCCATCCGGCAGCACGTAGACCGCGCGCTGGCCGAACTTCGGCGCCAGCACGGCGTCACTTTCGTCTTCGAGCCAGCGATAGGTGGCGAAGATCCAGCCATCAGCGGTGAGCTCGAGGTAGCGCGTCTCCACCCGGCGCTCGTAGGCGAACTCCTTCCACAGGCGGGTGCCGACCGGGAAGACCCAGGCGTCGGGGTCCGAGGCGTCGATGCTCGTCCCCGGAGGGAGTGCGAGCCACCGGCTCTTGCGGGCGCCGTCGCTCCACAACGGGTATTGGGGAGTGAAGGCGAGCAGCCCCTGGGCCACCCGCTTCGTCGCCACATCGGCGTAAAGCCCGGTCTCCGACAGGCGCGCCGCGAGGGTCTCCGCAGCGCCGGACGCCAGGGCGGGCGGCGAGGCCAGCACGAAGGCGGTACCGAGCGCGAGACCGAAGGCGGCGAGGGTGGGTGGGGAGATTCGCATCGTCAGGAGGACCTACGGAATCCTCCGACGAAAGCTTCACCCGCGGTTCCTAAATCGATCGCATGGAAACCCTAAGAATCTCCTAAGCGGCTAGTCCGACCTTCTCACCGGCTTCGTCGCGAGGCGTCGCAGATGCCCGTGGCTGCAAGGCGTCGCGACCGAGGCCCGCGCAGACGTACTTTCAATACGTCGAGCAGGCCGACCAAGCGCAACGCAGCAGGCACGGGCAGCTGCGCCGCCGCAGCGGAAGCTCGGTGAGAAGGTTGGACTAACGGGCGGGGAGGAGGAGTCCGGCGTCGCGCAACGCCAGGAGGTACTCCTCCACCACCTCGAGGGGCACCGGACCGTAGGTCGCGGCGAGCGCGTCGCGGATCTCGAGCGTCGTCCGCTGTCCGTCGACCAGGTTGAGCGCTTCGTAGGTGTAGTCACCGCCGCCCCCCCAGAGGCCGGTGAACTCCGGCAGACGGAGAGCCACCACCCGTTCCGTGCCGAGGTGGTCGGGGAGCCAGGAGTAGCCGAACGTGGTGGTGGTTCCGGGATGCGCCGGGTCGCGGCGGTAGATCGTGCCGCCGCGACGCGCGGGCGTCGCCGGCCGTGCCACCAGGGCATCGAAAGTGGCGAAGAACCGGGCGGCCTCCTCGGTGAGACCGCTCGGGGAGAGCGCGAAGTGCGACAGGGAGCCGAAAAGTGCGCGCTCCCGGGCAGCGGTGAAGCGGGCGAGGTTCTCGGATTCGAAGCGGTCGAGCTTCGCCGCGCGTTCCACCGTCGTCGCCGCGCGGCCGAGCGCCGCCGAGCGCTGCAGCCGCCAGAGCGCGGGGACATCGGAGTCGTCGAGATTCGCCAGCGCCCAACCCGTCGCCGCGGCGAGGAAGGCGACGCGACCGAGCTTGGTCGAATCGAGATTCGCCGGCAGGTCGCGGTCGGTGTGGATGAAGCGGTCGGGCCAGTCGTTGAAGTAGATCGCCGGAATGCCGAACGATGAGTCGTTGTAGACCTCGTGGTCGCTGCCGAGGGTGAGTCCGGTCGGCTCGGCGCGCAGCGGCTCCTTGCCGCCGCGGGGGGAGAGCAGCGGGAAGGCCGCGCTGCCGGTCGCAGCGTAGGTCATCGACTGCTCGTTCAGCCAGACTGCGCCGGCCGCCGCGAGATCGTGCACGAACGACGGCAGGCTGGCCGGGCCGCGAGTGACGTGAAAAACCGCCCGGGTTTCCGGCCCGCCGCCGACCATATCGAGGTGCAGCGCCGCCTTGAACCGCCGTGCGAGGTCGGGGCGTCCGGCGAGGAGCGCGTGCGTGCCCTCGATCTCGGGCGGCCAGACGAAGCGCAGCGTCCGTCGCGGGGGCGCGAGCCGGCCCTCGCGGATCAGCTTCGAGAGGGTACGCGCCACCTCGAGGATCGTCGCGCAGCCGCTGGCGTTGTCGTTGGCGCCCGGGCGCGGATGATCGAGGTGACAGCTGTAGACGATCTCTTCGGTGCCGACCTGCGGATCGACGCCGCGAATCGTCGCCGAGGGAATGGAATAGGCCCCCGGCAGGGCGCCGGCGTCGACTCGCGCCGCGAGCCGCACCGTCTCTCCCGCCGCAAGGCGCCCGGCGAGCGCGCGGCCGCGAGCCGGCGAGACCATGAAGGCGAACGTCCGGACCTCGGCAAAGCCGTCGAGATGGCCCCAACGGACGAGCGAGGCGTCCTCGCCCCACCAACCCTGATGCTGGTTCTGCGCCCAGCTCACGATGCCTTTGGCACCGTGGCCGCCGACGGCAAGCGTGGCGACCGCCTCGGGTTGCGACGAGGTCAGCACCAGGCGTCCACCGACCGCCTTCCCGGCGTAGTCGGTCTCATGCGTTCCGGCGCCCACATCGACGAGCTCGGCGCTCGCCACTTCGCCGGCGACACTGTCCTGTGCCAAGCCCAGCGGCGCCTCCTCCCAGCTCGCCAGGCGCTCGACCCGCGCGCCCGCGGCGTCGAGCTCCCAGAGCTCGGCGAAGCGTGCGTTCCACGCCGGGCGCGAGCGCTGCGTACCGTAGAAGATCGCGCCGTCAGCCGGCAGGACGATCGGCGCGACCTCGGTGAGGCCGTAGCTCTCGAGCGCCTCGAGCACCAGCTGCCCTGCGGCATCGAAGCCCGTCGAGCCGCGCATCCGGTGCTGGCGCGAGAGCCCCTCGACGGTGCGCATCGCCGCCTCGCCGGAGACCTCCTGGGCGAGGGCCGCGGTCTCGGCTGCGGAGAGGAGCGGCGGCAGTGACACCGGCGGGGCGGCAACGGGCGAGGCGGCGAGCGCCACCGCGGGCAGAATCCAGAGGCCCGGGAGAACCGAGGCCGGGCGGCGCAGGGGCGCAGAGGGTCGCATCGAAGGATGTTACGACGGCGAAGACGGGTTGTCGCGGGCGGTGAACTCGGCCGCGGGCTCGAATAGTCTGTCTCGCCGTGAGCCACGACACTGCGATGCTCTATGAGGAGCTGCCTCCCGAAGGCCCCCTGGGAGAGCTCGTCGAGTGTTTCTGGCATGCGGTCGATCGCGCGCCGCGGCTCGGACGCCCGCCGGAGCACATCGTGCCCGACGGCTGCCCGGAGATCATCGTCCATCTGGGCGACCCCTTCTCTCGCCAGGTGGACGGACGATGGCGACGCCAGAGACGGGAGTTTCTCGCCGGCACGCTGTCGCGCCCCTGGAGCCTGCGCGCCGGACGCGTCGTCGACACCTTCGGCATCCGTTTCCGGGCAGGCGCCCTGCCCGCGCTCTTCGCCGTCGACATGCGCGCGACGGTCGATCGCGAGCTCCCGCTCGTGCGGCTCACGGGAGCGCCTGCTGCACGCCGGCTCCGGGAGGCGCTCGCGCCCTCCCCGCAGCTCGCCACCCGCGCTACGGCAGCGACCTCCTGGCTCGCAGAGGAGATCGGCGCCGCTCGGCGTCCTTTCGACAGCCCGTGCACACGAGCTGTCGCGCTGATCGTCGCCAGCCGCGGTGGTCTGCGCGTCGAAGAGATCGCACGCCGGCTCAACCTGTCGCGCCGTCAGCTCGAGCGCGCCTTCGCCGCCGGCCTGGGGATCGGACCCAAGCTCTACGCCCGCATCGTCCGGCTCCAGGCGGCGCTGCTCGAGATCGGCGACGAGCAGCGTGCCGCCGGCGTCGAAGCCGCGCTCGCCGCCGGCTACTTCGACCAGTCGCACCTGCTGCGCGATTTTCGCGGCCTCGCCGGCCGCGCCGCGACGCGGCCGCGGCAGGCCGACGGCGAGATGGCGCGTCACTTCACCGATCCCCACCGGCTTCTCGCCCTGCTCGGCGGTGAGTGAGACGAGCCGACGGATGTCGCATTCGTCCTAGAGTCGGGACGTCGGAGCCGCCTAGGGTCCCGCTTCTGCCGGGAGACTCCCCGGACCGACGAAAGGAGATCGCCGTGACCTGCCCGTTGCGACCCGACAGCTCGCTTCCGACCCCTCGCCTTCCAGCGCTGCTGATCACCCTCACGCTGGCCCTCGGCGCCTCCGCCATCGCGCAATCCCCTCCGCAACAGATCTCCCAGCTCGCCTGGCTCGCCGGGAGCTGGGGCGGTACCGCAGACGGGGTCGCCAGCGAAGAGCACTGGACGAGCGCCGCCGGAGACGGGCTGGTCGGGATGCACAAGGACGTGAAGGCGGGCAGGATGACCGGTTTCGAATTCCTGCGCATCGAAGTCGACAGCCAGAGCCGGGTCTGCTACATCTCGATGCCCGGCGGCGCCCCTCCGACCTCCTTCTGCGCCATCGAGATCACCGACCGGCGCGTCGTCTTCGAGAATCGCTCGCACGACTTCCCGCAGCGCATCCTCTACTGGCTGGATGCGGCCGGGAGGCTCCATGCCCGGATCGAAGGCCCCCTCGAGGGCAAGGAGGCCGCCATGGACTGGGTCTGGAGCCGCCTACCCGAAAAACCGTGACAGTTACCCTTTTCGTGAAAACCCGTGACAGTTACCCTATTCTTGCGGAAAGCGTGATTGTTGTCCTTCTCTTCGGACTTGCGAGTCGCGACGTTTCTGGTCACTCAGGACGTTCTTCGCGGCCGCCCTTGAGGCTTCGACTGGATCTTTCGACCCAACAGCGCTTCGATTTCAGAGACGTAGCGGGCATCGCCCATCGGCCTTCCGGTCGCAGAGTGCTGCCGAACCGCTGCCAGCTCGTCCTCTTTCTCGGCCTCGCCGAGCAGGCCACCCCAGTCACCGATTCGGGAGTCGAGAGCCCGTCCTTCGGCGAGGTTGTCCTGCGATATTCCGAGATGCTGGCGCGCGCTCGAGAATGGCCACTCCTCAGCTCGATCGACCAGCCCTGCCCGCACGGGGTTGAGCAGAACGTAGCGAGTCACTACCGACAGCGAGGCCTCGTTCATGGGAAACGACCAGAAACGCTCCTGCCAAAGATGGCCGCGCCAACCGTGGCGACCATTCGTCAGCAAGGCGTAGCGGCGATGGGTCGCGGCGAGCGCGCGCGCCAAACCGAAGCGATCGCTCGGCACCACGATCAAGTGCAGGTGGTTGGGCATCAGGCAGTAATCCCAGACGCTGACCTTGTAGCGCAGGACCTGCTCACGCAGGAGACGCCGGTAGGTCTCGTAGTCGTCCTCGCAGAAGAAGACCTGCATTCGCCTCGCCCCCCTCTGGGTGACGTGGTGGGGAACGCCTGGAACCACGATGCGCGCAATTCGGGTCATCTCTATTCAGCATGAAGGACGAAATTTCCCCGACGTATCTTGCAGCGACTCAACCTGCGGGAAGGAAAATCGGTAACTGTCATGGTTTTTCCCCGGCTCTCTCCTGAGATCTCGCGAATCCCCGGGCCTTGCTCCGGCCTAGTCCGGAGTCGTATCCTTGGGCTGCCCCGAACCGGGGCGATCCCCCCAGGAAGCCCCGAGGAGAGACCCAGATGGCGGACTCGACACAACCCGACGCCGGGCAGGACTTCGCTGCCCTGCTCGACGCTTTCGAAAAGAAGCAGGCCGAAGGCGACAAAAAGGGCCCGCAGGCCACGCAGGGCCCGCAAGTCGGCGACCGGGTTTCGGTGAAGATCGTCGGTTTCGGCGAGGAGACCGCGTTCGTCGACCTCGGGCGGAAGGCCGAGGGCAGCATTCCGCTCTCGCAGCTGACCGATGACGAGGGCCAGCGCACCGTCGCGATCGGCGATACCGTCGAAGCGATCGTCGCCTCGACCTCGGACGATGGCATCGTCCTGCGGGTTCGCGCCTCGCGGGGTCCGGCCGCGCCGGCCGAGTTGCAGCAGGCCTATACCTACGGCCTGCCGGTCGACGGCACGGTGGCGGCGGTCGTCAAGGGGGGCGTCGAAGTCACCGTCTCCGGCGTCCGCGCCTTCTGCCCGATCTCGCAGATCGACAATCGCTACGTCGAGGACGCCGCCGTCTTCGTCGGCCAGCGCCTCGCTTTCCGGATCACCCGCTTCGAGGAGGGCAAGGGGCGCGGCATGAATCTGGTGCTGTCGCGGCGCGCGCTGCTCGAAGAGGAGGCCCAGGCCAAGGCTGCGGCGGCGCGCGAGAGGATCCAGGTCGGCCAGACGGTGCGCGGCACGGTGACCTCGCTCGCCGCCTACGGCGCCTTCGTCGACATCGGCGGCATCGAAGGCCTGCTCCACGTCTCCGAGCTCGGACACGGGCGCGTCGCCCATCCGCAGGACGTCGTCGCGGTCGGCCAGGAGCTCGAGGTCCAGATCCTCAAGATCACCCCGGCGGAGGGCGACAAGGGGCGCGACAAGATCTCGCTCTCGCGCCGCGCCCTGGTGAAGGACCCCTGGCAAGAGGAGGCGTCGCGCCTCGTCACCGGCAGCCGGCGGCAGGGAAAGGTCGCGCGCCTCGAGCTCTTCGGCGCCTTCATCGAGCTCGCGCCGGGTGTCGACGGCCTGCTCCACATCTCCGAGCTCGCGGCCGGCAGCGGCCGCGAAGTGCGCCACCCGCGCGAGCTCCTCAAGATCGGCCAGGCGATCGAGGTCGCCATCCTCAGCGTCGACCGCGAAACGCGCCGCATCGCTCTCGGCATGCCGGCGAAGGGCGACGAAGCCGGCGCGGAGGATCTCGCCCAGGCCCGCGCCGGCACCGGCGGCAGCGGATTTGGCGCCTTCGGCGACTTCTTCGCGCGCGCCGGCAAGCCGAAGGGCTGACGACCAAGAGCGCTAAGATCCCTCCATCATGACCCCCCACATCTCCGCGCGCGGCCGGTCGATGCCGGCCTCTCCGATCCGCAAGCTGATGCCGGTGGCCGAGGAGGCCAAGCGGCGCGGCGTCAAGGTCTACCACCTCAACATCGGCCAGCCGGATCTCGAGACGCCGGCGGTGATGCGGGCGCGCCTCGAGCGCGCCGACAAGGTCTTCGCCTACACGCCTTCGAACGGAACTTCGGAGTATCTCGAGTCGCTGCGTCTCTACTACAGCCGCCTGGGCCTCGCCCTCGAGCTCGACGAGCTGATCGCGACCACCGGCGGCAGCGAGGCGCTGCTCTTCGCCTTCTTCGCCTGCACCGCCGACGGCGACGACGCGCTGGTCGTCGAGCCGTACTACACCAACTACAACTCGTTCGCGACGATGGCGGGCGTGCGCCTCGTCCCCTTGCGCAGCAAGGGCGAGGACGGCTTCCACCTGCCGCCGCGCGCCGCCTGGGAGCGCGCCCTCACGCCGCGCACCCGGCTCGTGCTGCTGTGCAATCCGAACAATCCGACCGGCACCGTCTACTCCAGAGAAGAGCTGGAAATGGTCGCGGAGTTCTGCCGCGACCACGGCCTCTTCCTGGTTGCCGACGAGGTCTACCGCGAGTTCGTCTACGACGGCGCCCATTCGGTGTCGGCGCTGTCGCTCCCCGGTTTCGAGGACCACGTCATCGTCGTCGACAGCCTCTCGAAGCGCTACAGCGCCTGCGGCATCCGGCTCGGCTCGCTCGCGACAAGGAATGGCGAGGTCTACCAGGCGGCGCTGCGCATGGCCCAGGGACGCCTCTCGCCACCCGGACTCGCGCAGCTCGTGGCAAGCGGAGCGGTCGAGCTCGGCAAGGAGTACTTCGAGCAGGTGGTCAACGAGTACCAGGGCCGACGGGACCTGCTCTTCGACGGCCTCACCGCGATCCCGGGAGTCTTCCTGCGCAAGCCCGAGGGTGCCTTCTACTTCATCGCCCGGCTGCCGATCGTGGACAGCGAGGATTTCGCGCGTTACCTCCTCGCCGAGTTCGCGCACCAGCAATCGACCGTCATGGTGGCTCCGGCACCCGGCTTCTACGCCACCCGGGGCCTGGGCAACGATGAGGTGCGGATCGCCTACGTCCTGAAGAAGGAGGACCTGACGCGCTCTGTCGAGGTCTTCGCGGCCGGCCTCACGGCTTATCGAGCGGCGCGCGGTCTGGGCGCCATCGAGGAGCTCGAGAAGGCCTCCCTGGCGCGCTCCCGGCGGCCCGACTTCTTCACGCCGGCGGTTTGAGCCAGCGCCGGCTCGCTCCCTCCGCCCCCCTCCCCGACACTTTCGAGCGAACGCACCGGATCGACACCAGCGAGGCCCACGGGATGCCATGCTGATCTACGGCGCCAACGGCTATACCGGTGAGCTCATCGCGCGCGAGGCGGTGCGGCGCGGACTGACGCCGACGCTCGCCGGGCGGGACGAGGCGGCCGTGGCGGCGCTCGCGCAGTCGCTCGCCCTCCCCTGGCGGGCCTTTGGGCTCGCCGATGCCGCCGCCGTGACCGCGGGCATCGCCGGCGCCGGCGCCGTCCTCCACTGCGCGGGCCCGTTCGTGCGCACCAGCCGGCCGATGGTCGACGCCTGCCTCGCCACGGGGATCCACTACCTCGACATCACGGGCGAGATCGCGGTTTTCGAATCGATCCTGGCGCGCGACGCCGAAGCCCGGCGGGCGGGAGCCGTCCTGCTGCCCGGCATCGGTTTCGACGTCGTGCCGACTGACTGCCTGGCGCGCGAGCTCCAGTCCCGGCTTCCGGATGCCATTCATCTCGACCTCGCCTTCGTCGCCGAGGGCGGCGGTTGGAGCCGCGGCACGCTCGCGACCATGATCGAGAGCCTGCCGCACGCCGGCGCCATGCGCCGCAACGGCCGGATCGTGCCGCTGCCTCTCGCCGCCGAGTCGATGGAGATCGACCTGCCTGTCGGACGCCGCACCGTGATGAGCATCGCCTGGGGGGATGTTGCGACCGCCTTTCACACCACCGGCATCCCGAACATCCGGACCTTCACCGGCGTGCCCCAGCGCGAGGTACGGCTGCTGCAGAGAGTCCGCCCGCTGCTGCCGCTCGCGGGCTTCAAGCCGGTCAAGCGGCTGCTGCAACTCTGGGTTCGGCGGACCGTCACCGGCCCCAGCGCGGACCAGCGCCGCCGCGCGCGAACCTGGATCTGGGGGAGGGCCGGGAACGAGCGCGGTGAAGCCGTGACGGTCTACTTTTCGACGGCCGAGGGCTATGCCCTCACGGCGCGCAGCGCGGTCGAGGGGGCGTTGCGCGTCGAGGCCGGCGGCGTGCCGCCGGGAGCCTGGACGCCGGCCCGTGCCTTCGGCACGCCGTTCCTCGCCGAGCTCGGCCCGGAGTTCGCCACGCCGTTCGTCCCGCCCGCAGGATCCCCGCCGACCGCCCGCCGGTAACTTTCCACAGGGCGGTGCGTATCTGTGAGGCAGAAGGTGAGAGACCCACCCTCTCTCCTCCAATTTCTCCTTGGGAAGGGCGCCGCGTCCAACGGCGCCCTCTTTTTGTCTCACCCCGGCGCTAGAATGACGGCCCGATGCGACGCCTCTCCCTCCCGCTCGCCGCCCTGCTGATCGGAGCCCTGGGCTGGGTCGCGCTCACGACCCTCGCGACCGGCTCGGCGATCGCGAACTGGGCTCCCTGCCCGCGCAACTGGGGTTGGTTGCCCAGCTACATGCCGCGCGAAAGCCCGCTGGAATCCCACGGCTTCAAGATCGGCAAGGCGCGCGTCAAGATCTGCTACGGCAGCCCGGCCCTGGGCGGGAGGAAGATGCTCGGCGGCGTCGCGGTACCATACGGCAAGCTCTGGCGGACGGGCGCGAACGAACCGACGACCCTGCATCTCGATCACGTGCTGCGGGTCGGCGACCTGGTGCTCGCAGCCGGCAGCTACTCGATCTATACGATTCCCGGCGAGCGCGACTGGACGGTGATCTTCAACCGCTCGACGCAGCAGTGGGGGCTCGAGTCCGCGTACACGGACGAGGTGGCGGAGCAGGAGGTCGGCCGGATGCTGGTGCGCGCCCGGACACTCGACACGCCGCTCGAGAACCTCCGGTTCACGAGCGCGCCGTCGGCAACCGCGGCGGTCGACCTGTTTCTCGAGTGGCAGCGCACCCAGATCCGCATTCCGTTCGATTCCGGTTTCGCCGCCCCCGACCCGGACGATCTCCCGCGCGACTCCGGACCCGACTGACCCCCCGCTCTCCGGCGAGGCGCGCACACTCGGACCTCGCCGGGCCGGCCTCAGACGACGCCGAGCCGCTCGAGCTCAGCGAGCTCTTCGGCGGACAGCCCGAGCTCACCGCGGAAGACCTCGACGTTGTGCGCTCCGAGCTCGGGACCCGGCCAATCGGTCCCACCCGGTGTCGCCGCCAACTTCGGCATCAGCGCTGGCAGGAGGAGCTCCCGGCCGCCGGCCTCGACGCTCTCGAAAAGACCGCGGGCGCGGTAGTGCGGATCGGCGAACATGTCGGCGACGGTGGAGATGGTCGAGACCGGAACCGCGGCCGCGACCAGCTGCTCGACGACGGCGTCGGCTGTCCGCGAGCTCGTCCAGCAGGCGATCGCCGCGTCGATCTCCATCTGTCGCCGCACCCGCCCCGGATTTTCCCGGAGGTCGGGATCCTGCGCCAGGTCGGTCCGGCCGACGACCGTCATCAGGCGCTCGAAGTTCGCGCTGTTGTTGGCGCCGATGACGACGCGCTCGCCGCCCGCCGTGGGATAGGCGTTCGAGGGCACGATGCCGCTCACAGTGGGTCCGGAGGGTCCGCGCACCGCTCCGGCGCGATCGAACTCCGGCACCACCGACTCGAGGACGTTGAAGACCGATTCGAAGATCGAAGTATCCACGACCTGCCCGCGCCCGCTCCGGCGCCGGGCCTCGAGGGCGAGCAGGATACCGACCAGGCCGTGCAGGCCGGCCAGCGAGTCGCCGAGCGAGAGATTGGCGCGCACCGGCACCTCGCCCGGGTTGCCGGTCAGGTGGCGCAGTCCGCCGAACGCTTCGCACACCGAGGCGTAGCCGGGCCGGGCGGCGTAGGGCCCGGTCTGCCCGAAGCCCGAGATGCGGGCGAAGACCAGGCCCGGATTCTCCGCGCAGAGGCGGTCCGGCCCGAGGCCCCAGCCCTCCATCGTCCCCGGCCGGAAGTTCTCGATCAGGACATCGGCGCGGGCGGCGAGCCGGCGGGCGAGCGCCTGCCCGCTCGCGTGCCCGAGGTCGAGGGTCACACAGCGTTTGTTGCGACCCAGCGAACGCCACCAGAGCGAGGTCCCGTCGTCGTCGAGCAGCCGCCAGGAGCGGATCGGATCGCCGCTCCCGGGCGCTTCGACCTTGACGACATCGGCCCCGAAATAGCCCAGCATCACGCCGGCGAACGGTCCGGCGAGGATCTGGCCGAGCTCGAGGACCCGGAGGCCCGCGAGGGGACGTGCGTCCGCGCCGCTCATCAGGCCGGCGCGGCGTCGCCCGGGCGGTAGACGCGATTGAACAGCGGCACGGCCATGATCGTCGTCACCACCGCCATGATGACCAGGATCGTGAATAGCGTCTGGGTGATCATGCCGCGCTCGTAACCGATGTTGAGCAGAATCAGCTCCATCAGGCCGCGCGCGTTCATGAGCGCGCCGATCGCGAAGGAGTCCTTCTTCGACTCGCCGGCGAGGCGCGCCGCGACACCGCAGGCGATCCCCTTGCCGGCGATCGCCGCTACCAGCAGCAGCGCGGCGATGCCCAGCATCGCCGGCGAGGCGATGAGCGAGAACTTCGTGCTCAGCCCCGAGTTGATGAAGAACATCGGCAGCAGATAGACCGCGGTGAGCGGACCGATCTGGCCCTCGAGGCGCTTCTGCAGCGGGCCCCGCGGCATCGCGGCGCCGAAGACGAAGGCGCCGAAGACCGCGTAGATGCCGAGGCGGTCGGTCGCCCAGGCGGCGACCATGAGCAGCGTGAGGGCGGCCGGCAGCACCAGCGGCTCGCGCGACGGCAGCGCCAGGAGCCACGCGAAGAGCCGCGCCAGGAGCCTGCGCCCGAGGGTGAACATGAATAGGCCGTAGAACGCTCCGCCGAAGAGCGCCAGGAGCGCGATCGACATCTTGCCGGTGAAGCTCGCCAGCACGACGGCGAGCAGACACCAGGCTGCTGCGTCGTCGAGCGAACCGGCAGCGAGCGCCAGCGTCCCCAGCGCGGTCCCCGAGAGTCCGCGCTCCGAGATGATCCGCGCCAGCATCGGGAAGGCGGTGATCGACATCGCCGAACCCATGAAGAGCGCCGCCTCCCAGACCTTCACGCCGGGCGCGAAGAGCGGGAAACGGTCCATCAGGCCCCAGGCAAGGAGGGCGCCCAGAGCGAACGGCGTGGCGATGCCGGCCCAGGAGACGAAGATCGCGCTCTTCATCCGCTTGCGGATGAGCTCGAGGTCGAACTCGAGGCCGATCAGGAACATGTAGAGCACCAGTCCGATCTGGGCCAGGCTGTAGATGATCGGCAGACTCTCCCTGGGGAAGAGCTGGGCGTGGAGTCCGGGCGCCAGCAGGCCGAAGAGCGAGGGCCCGAGCAGCACGCCGGTGATCATCTCGGCCACCACCTGCGGCTGCCCGAGCGGCCGCACGAGGAAGCCCACCAGGCGGCAGGCCGCCAGGATGATGGCGAACTGCAGAAAGAGAGCGATCGAGAGCTCGAAATTCGACAAGTCGAGAATCCCTCCGGGGGCCGGGAACGAATCCGGGACATTATCGAACTCGGCATGGGCTTGCGGCGGCGGTGCGACCCGGGGCCGCCCCGGGAGGCGGCCCGCCGGGATGGTAGGCTCCGCGAAAGGTTCCGACACTTCGAAACGCGAGGGACTCCCGGCCGTGCGCATGCCGATCCGGACGAAGCTCTTCCTGAGCCACTTTCTGGCTGTGCTGCTCGTGTCGGGCAGTATCGGGACCTACTTCTACAAGCAGTCGACGGCGAGCCTGCTCGAAAGCCTCCAGAACCGCCTGCGCTACAGCGCGAGCCTGCTGGCAAGGACAATCGACGGCGGCGAGCTGGCCGCGATCGGCGGGCCGCAAGACATTGCACGACCCGAGTACCGGCGCCTCCTCGCGCTGGTGCGCGACTTCCAGGCGGCCAACCGGGACATCGCCTTCATTTACGTGATGCGCCGCGACAACGCCCTGGGCGGGGTCGCGGGCGAGGTCCGTTTCGTCCTCGATTCGGACAGCTCGGCCGATCAGGCTCTCCCCGGCGACCTCTACGAAGAGGAGGTCCCGCGCCTGCGGGAGGGGTTCGACCGCCCGGCGGCCGACGACGCCATCACCCAGGACCGCTGGGGCTACTTCCTCTCCGGTTACGCGCCCGTGAAGAACGGCGGTGGCAGATTCCTCGTCGGCCTCGACATGCGCGCCGACGAAGTGCAGCGGAAGTTCCAGCGCATTCGCATGGCCGGAGTCGTCTCCCTCCTGCTCTCGATCCTCCTCGCGGCGCTGTTTTCCCGCCTGCTCGCCGGCCGCATCACCCGCCCGGTCACCCAGGTCATCGCCCGCACCGGCGAGATCGCCCGTGGCGAGCTCCGGGGCACGGTCCGGGTCGCGAGCGGCGACGAGCTCGAGGACCTTGCCGGCGCCGTCAATCGCATGGCGGGCGACCTGCTCGAGAGCCAGACCCATCGCGAACAGGCGATGCGGGAGCTCGCCGACGCCAACCTCCATCTCGAGGAGCGCATCGCCCTGCGCACGGTCGAGCTTTCGCAGCTGAACGCCGCCCTGCTCGAAGAGATCGAGGAGAGGAAGAGCGCCGAGCGGCGGCTCGAAAAGGCGGCGACGAGCGACTTCCTGACCGGCCTGCTGAACCGTCCGGCGATGCTGACGCTGCTCGAGCAGGAGTCCGACCGCATCCGTCGCGGCGTCGCCGCCTACTCGCTGGCGCTCGCCGACCTCGACCACTTCAAGCCGATCAACGACCGCTACGGCCACGCGGTCGGCGACCAGGCGCTCACCCGAATCGCCGACCTGCTGCGATCGAGCCTGCGAAGCCAGGATGCGATCTGCCGCTGGGGCGGCGACGAGCTGCTGATCTTCCTCCCCGAAACGGCGCTCGAAGGCGCCGCCGAGGCCGCCGAAAAGATCCGTCAGCGGCTGGCCGAGGTACCCCTGATCGTGCGGGGCGGCGAGCTCCGGCTCTCGGTCTCCGTCGGCGTCGCCGAAGCCGCCCGTGACGAAGCGGTGACGGAGGTCGTGCGGCGCGCCGACGATGCGCTCTATCAGGCCAAACAGGCGGGCAGGAACCGCGTCGCGCGTTCCGCCTGAGCGCGGTTGACCCTCAGCGACTCCGGGGTATTATCGACGCCGATCTGCAGCATCTGAATCCGATCCTGTTCCGCCTGCCGGGGCGGCGATGAACTCTGAGCACATGGGGTGAGGCGATGAGGAAGTTCGTGGCGTGGCATCGGTCCCTGCGGCAGCTTCCGGCAGCTCTCCTCCTCCTCGGCTCGGTGGTCCCGTCACCGGCGGCGCTCGCCTCCGGCGAATCGGTTCCGCTGAACGCCGTCAGCGTCCCGCCGGGGGCGACCATGACGATCACTTTCGAGGTCGACGTCGACAGCCCGCTGAACTTCTGCGCCACGGCGGTCAGCAACCAGGGCTCGATCAGCGGCACCAACTTCCTCTCGTTCCTGACCGACGATCCGGACGTCGGGGGCGCAAGCAATCCCACCGTCACCCTCCTCGACGCCGTCGACCTCGCGATCACCAAGACCGACGGCTCGGCGACCGAAGTCCCAGGCACGCCGGTGACCTACACCATCGCGGTCACCAACGCCGGTCCCGTCGGCGCCGTAGGTGCCAACGTTGCGGATACCTTCCCGGCTTTCCTCACTGGCGTCACCTGGACCTGCGCCGGAGCGGCGGGCGGAACTTGCACGGCCGCCGGTGCCGGCGACATCAACGATCTGGTCAATGTCCCGGTCGGCGGATCGGTCACCTACACCGTGAGCGCCACGGTCTCGGCGGCGGCGACCGGCACGCTGGTCAATACCGCCACCGTCACCAAGGCGGCGGCGCAGCTCGAGTGCAACTTCGCCAACAACAGCGCGACGGACACCGACACCCTGACGCCGCAGGTCGACCTGAGCGTCACCAAGAGCGACGGCCAGACGTCGATCAATGCCGGCAGCCCGACGACCTACACGATCCAGGTCGGAAACAGCGGACCCAGCCACGCGGTCGGCGCAACCGTCACTGATAACTTCCCGGCGGATCTGACCGGCGCCACCTGGACCTGCTCGGCGACCGGTGGATCGTCCTGCGCGGCCGGGCCCGTGGCGGGCAACATCAGCGACTCGGTGACCGTGCTCGCCGGCGGCACCCTGACCTATACCGTCAGTGCGACGGTCAGTGGCTCCTTCTCGGGAGTCCTTTCGAACACGGCGACCGTGGCCGCAGCCGGCGGTACCACCGACACCAACTCCGGCAACAACAGCGCCACCGACACGACCACGGTCGTTCCGGTGGCCGATCTGTCGATCACCAAGACGGACGGCGTCACGACGGCCGTGCCCGGCCAGTCGGTGACCTATACCATCACGGCCTCGAACGCCGGCCCGGCGACGGCCACCGGAGCGACGGTCGCCGACACCTTCCCCGCGACCCTGACCTGCACCTGGACCTGCGTCGGCGCGGGCGGCGGCACCTGCACGGCCGCTGGCGCCGGCAACATCGGCGACAGTGTCAACCTCCCGGCCGGCGGCTCGGTCACCTACACCGCGAGCTGCACCATCGCCGCCGCGGCCACCGGTTCGCTGACGAACACGGCGACGATCAGCGGCGGCGGCGTCAGCGACACCGTCCCGGCCAACAACAGCGCGACGGACACCGACACGCTCAACCCGCAGACGGACGTTTCGATCACCAAGACCGACGGCAGCCCCACCGAGGTCCCCGGCACGCCGGTGACCTACACCATCGTCGCCTCGAACGCCGGACCGTCGGAGGCCACCGGAGTGACGGTCGCCGACACCTTCCCGGGCACCCTCTCCGGCTGCAGCTGGACGAGCCTCGCCGTCGGCGGCGCCACCGGCAACACTGCGGGTCCGGTGGCCGGCGACATTTCGAACGGTGGCATCACGCTGCCTCCGGCCTCCTCGGTGACCTATACCGCGACCTGCAACATCGCTGCGAACGCGACCGGCTCGCTCGCCAACACCGCCACGATCGGTGCGGCGACGACCGATCCGGCGCCGGGCAACAACAGCGCCACCGACACGAACACCCTCACGCCGCAGACCGACTTGAGCGTCACCAAGACCGACGGCGCCGCTTCCGAGGTCCCCGGTACGCCGGTGACGTACACGATCGTCGCCAGCAATGCCGGCCCGTCGACGGCCACAGGCGTCTCCGTAAACGACACCTTCGCCGGCATCCTCTCCGCCTGCAACTGGACGAGCGTCGCCGCGGGCGGCGCCACCGGCAACACCGCCGGCCCCGTCGCGGGCAACATCGCCGAGATCGCGATGACCTTCCCGGTGAGCGCTTCGGTGACCTACACCGCGACCTGCGACATCGCCGCAAACGCCACCGGAACCCTGGCCAACACCGCCACCGTCGCGAGCGCCACCACCGACCCGTCGGCGGGCAACAACAGCGCCACGGACACCGACACGCTGACTGTGCAGTTCGATCTGGCGATCACCAAGACCGACGGCCAGACTTCGATCAACGCCGGCAGCGCAACCACCTACACGATCGCGGTCGCCAACTCCGGTCCGAGCACCGCGACCGGAGCGACGGTGGCCGACACCTTCCCGGCCGACCTCGTCGGCCCGGTCTGGACCTGCGCGGCCTCGCCCGGCTCGAGCTGTGCCGCCGGGCCGGTCGCCGGCAACCTCAACGACTCGGCCACCGTCGCCGCGGGCGGCAATGTGACCTACACCGTGAACGCCACCGTGAGCGGCACCGCCTCGGGGACGCTCTCGAACACCGCAACCGTGACGCTCGCTGGCGACAGCAACGGCGGGAACAACAGCGCCACCGACACGACGACCGTCAATCCGGTCGCCGATCTTTCGATCACCAAGACCGACGGCGTCACGACGGCGGTTCCCGGAATGACGGTGACCTACACGATCGTCGCCGCGAACGCCGGCCCGGCGACGGCAACAGCCGCCTCGGTCACCGACACCTTCCCCGCGGCCTGTGCCTCGGTGAGCTGGACCTGCGTCCCCACCGGCGCCGGCGCCTCCTGCACCGCCGGACCGGTCGCCGGCAACATCGCCGACGGTGCGACCCTGCCGGCCGGCACCTCGGCCACCTACACCGCGGTCTGCACGCTGGCCGACACCGCCTCCGGTTCGCTGGTGAACACCGCCACGATCGGCGGCGGAAGTGTTTCCGACACCAACCCGGGCAACGACAGCGCGACCGACACCGACACGATCCTGCCGCTCGACTACGGTGACGCCCCGGGCAGCGCCCAGGGATCGCCGTGGGCCTACCCGACGCTCGTCGCCGACAACGGCGCTCGTCACGGCGTGAACGGCCCCGGCGCCCTGCACATGGGTGTCCAGCTCGACACGGAGGCCGACGGCCAGCCGACCCTCGCCGCCGACGGCGACGATCAGATCTCGGTGCCGAATGTCGATGACGAAGACGGCGTCACCCTGCCGGCAACCCTCGACGCCTGCGGCAGCGCCAACGTCGCGGTCAATGCCTCGGCAGTGGCGAAGCTCGACGCCTTCGTCGACTGGAACCGCAACGGCAGCTTCGCTGACGCCGGCGAGAAGATCTTCGACAACCAGGCGTTGGCGGCGGGGGCGAACGTCCTGCCCTTCAGCGTCCCCTGCACCGCCACACCGACGACGCTCACCTTCGCGCGTTTCCGCGTGTCGACGGCGGGCAGCCTTCCGTCCACCGGCGTCGCTGCAGACGGCGAAGTCGAGGACTACGCCGTCGCCGTGCGCGGGCTCGACTTCGGTGACGCGCCCATCGTCTATCCGACGCTCCTCGCCGGCAACGGCGCGCGACATATCGTCGTCCCCGGCGCCCTTCTCCTCGGGGCGACCGTCGACACCGAGGCCGACGGCCAGCCGACCGCCGGCGCAAACGGCGATGACCTCGCGACCAGCGACGACGAGGACGGCGTTGCCTTTACCAGTCCGCTGATCCGCGGCCAGAACGCCTCGGTCACCGTCACCGCCAGCGCGCCGGGGGTGCTCAACGCCTGGCTCGACTTCAATGGTGACGGCAACTGGACGACCGCAGGGGACGCGATCTTCGTCAACGTCGCGCTCCTCGCGGGGGCCAACAACCTCTCCTTCCCGGTACCGGCGACGGCGACCACAAACCTGAACACGGTGGCGCGATTCCGCCTTGCCACCGCTGGCGGCTTGTCGTTCACCGGTCTCGCCAACGACGGCGAGGTCGAGGACCACGCCGTCGCGACCGCGGCGGAGGCCGATGTCGCGATCACCAAGACCGACAGCGCCGCGACCGAGGTCCCCGGCACGACCGTGACCTACACGATCGTCGCCTCGAACAACGGCCCGGACACGGCCTCCGGCGTCACCGTCGCCGACACGTTCTCGGGCGTCCTCTCCGGCTGCTCGACGACGAGCGTCGCCGCGGGCGGCGCCACCGGCAACGACGCCGGCCCCGTCGCCGGCAGCCTGAGCGACGGCGGCATCGATCTCCCCGTGGGCGGCACCGTGACCTACACGGCGACCTGCACGATCGCCGCGAGCGCCACCGGCTCGCTGGCGAACACCGCGACGATCGCTTCGGCGACCGGTGACCCGGTCTCCGCCAACAACAGCGCCACGGACACCGACTCCCTGACGCCTCAGACCGACCTCGCCATCACCAAGACCGACGGCGCGACGACCGAGGTACCGGGAACGCCCGTCAGCTACTCGATCGTCGTGACGAACGCCGGCCCGAGCGATGCGGTCGCAGCGACCGTCACCGACACCTTCCCGGCGACGATCACGGGGGTCAACTGGACCTGTGTCGGCGCCAACGGCGGCACCTGCCCGGCGGCCGGCAGCGGCAACATCAACACGCTCGTCGGCCTGCCTGCCGCAGGAAGCGCCACGGTCACCTTCACCGCGACCGGCACCATCGCCGCCTCGGCCACCGGCACGCTCGTCAATACGGCGACGGTCGCCGCTGGCGCGGGGGCCACCGATCCGGTCCCGGGCAACAACAGCGCCACCGACACCGACACCCTGAACGTCGAGTCCGATCTCGCGATCACCAAGACCGACGGCAGCGCCACCGAGGTCCCCGGCACGGCGGTGACCTACACCATCACGGCGTCGAACGCCGGCCCCTCGAACAACCCCGGCGCGACGGTCGCCGACACCTTCCCGGCGAGCGTCAGCGGGGTCAACTGGACCTGCGTCGGCACCGGCGGCGGCACCTGCCCGGCGGCGGGAAGCGGCAATCTCAACGCCAGCGTCAACCTGCCGGCCGGCGGCTCCGTGACCTTTACGGCGACCGGCACGATCGCCTCTTCCGCCACCGGCACGCTCGCCAATACGGCAACCGTGGCTGCGGCGGGTGGAACGACAGACCCGACACCAGGGAACGACAGCGCCACCGACACCGACAGCCTGGTCCCGTCGGCCGACATCCAGATCACCAAGGACGATTCGGCCGATCCGCCGCCGGCGGGCCAGGACCTGATCTACACCCTGACGGTGACCAACCTCGGGCCGTCGGACGCCACTGGCGTCGCGGTCAGCGATCCGCTGCCGTCCGAGGTCACTTACATCTCCGACGACTGCGGCGGCAGCAACACGCCGCCGTGGGCCTGGACGATCGGCAGCGTCGCAGCTGGCGCCTCCGAGGTCTGCAACATCACCGTCTCGATCAACCCGGCGCCGCCGATCTCGATCTCGAACACCGCGACCGTGACCAGCACGACGGCGGACCCGAATTCGGCCAACGACTCCGACACCGAGCTGACGCAGCTCGACGCCGTGCCGCCGCAGGTGACGAACGTCGACAGTGTCACGGCGACCGGCGACGGCTCCCTCACCGAGTGCGAGACCGCGAACGTCACGATCACGAGCCTCCTCGTGACCTTCGACGAAGCGATGCAGGATCCGCCCGGCGATGTCGATCCGGACGACGTCACCAACCCGGCGAACTACCTCCTGGTCACGCCGGGGCCCGACTTCGACTTCCAGACCACCGCCTGCGGCGGCGCGGCGGGAGACGACGTCGCGATCGCGGTGTCCTCGGTCGCCTACAACGGCGGCACGGAGACCGCGAGTCTCGCGCTCGCCGCGGCGCTGCCTTCGGCTCAGGTGCGCCTCTTCGCCTGCGACACGCTCACCGACCTCGCTGGCAACGCGCTCGACGGCGACGCCGACACGACGGCCGGCGGCGACTTCCGGCGCGCGTTCCGCTCCGATCCGGGCAACGTCTTTGCCAACGGCCACTTCGACTGCGACGCGAGCCTCTGGAACGCCGTCGCTCCGAACCCGGCGGAGATCACCTGGACGGGAGCGGACGACGCCGACGACGCCGACGACTCGGGGTCCGTGCACTTCACCAACCTCGCACCCGGGACCGATACTTCGTTCCGGCTCTGGCAGTGTTACGACATTCCGGCGGACGCCCTCTTCGACGTCTCGGCGCGCGTCCGGCTGCAGGCCGCTCCCGGCGACTTCATCGGCTTCGTCCGGCGCTGCGAATTCTTCAGCGCCCCGGCCTGCACCGGCAGTCTCGGCGTTCAGACCGCGGCGCTCGCACTTCAGGACACCGCAGGCGGCTGGCTCACGCTCGGCGCGCAGCTCGCAAGGCCCGCCGGCGCCGTCGCGGCCCGTTGCGACTTCAGCTTCGAGACCCCGACCGCGGAGAGCTTCGACGCCTGGCTCGACGCCACCCTCTTCCAGGGCACCGGAGGACTCTTCGCAGACGGCTTCGAGTCCGGGGACACGTCGGCGTGGTCGGCGACGGTGCCTTGAACCCGCAGGGCAGGTCGGTAGCTTCGGGAGCTCGAGACGGTCGGGCGAGTTCGAAATCGCAGGGCAGGACGATCTGAGAGAGGACCGGAAGGCATGAAGACCTTGATGCAGCAAAGCGCGATCGTCGCCCTGGCGGCGGCTGGACTTGCCGTCTCCGCAGCACAGGCGGATCCTGGAGCCCGGACTCCGCAGTGGACGTGGACGGAGGCGACCCCGATCGTCGAGGCCGCGCCACCGCTCCCGCCGACCTCGATCTTCCCGGTGCAACTGGTGCTGGACGACGACACCGCTGACGGTTCGTTCGGCGTCGCCACCCAGACTGCACGCCAGTTCCTATGGTTCAATCGCTTCTCTCCCCCTGCCGGCTTCCACCTCGAGGAGGTCTGGGTCCTCTTCCCGTCAGGGAGCAACATGGCGGCCGGTGGCGCCGTTCAGATCGCGATCTACGAGGATCCCGACGGCGATCCGTCGAACGGCGCGACGCTCGTCCAGAGCTTCGACACCACGATCCAGGTGGCCGACGGCAACACCTTTTCGATCTATCCCCTGCCCGCCTCGGTCTTGATCCCCGGCGGCAGCGAGCTCTTCGTCGGTGTCGTGCCGCGCTTCATCGTCAGCGGCGTGACCTCGCCGACAACCCCCGCCGCCCTCGACACCACGACCTCCCAGGCGCGCTCCTGGCTCGCCGTCTGGAGCGCCGATCCGCCCGACCCGCCGGCGCTCCTCCCGCTGCCCGACCAGTCCTACGTGCTGGTGGACGCCTTCGTCCCCGGCGGCGGCAACTGGATGATCCGGGCCTTCGGCAGCGAGCAGGGAATCACCGAGATTCCGACCCTCGGCGAATGGGGCCTCGCCGCCCTGGCCCTCGCCCTCCTCGCCGCCGGCGTCGTCCTTCTCCGGCGCCGCTGCCGATGCGGCGTGGGTGCCGCGCTGGCGCTCGCCCTGCTCGCGCTCGCCGCGCCAGCCGGCGCGGTGACGATCGACGACTTCAACGTCAACATGCCCGCCCTGCTTAGCGCCCCGCCGCAACAGAGCTCGAATACTGCCAACGCCGCGATTCTCGGCGGGAACCGCGGCGTGGTGCTGGACAACCTGTCCGGCTCCGGCCCGACGACGGTGAACGTGACGGGCGGAAACCTCGTCTTCACCGTCACCGCGACGACGCCCGACTCGCGCGGCGAAGCGCGTCTTTCGTGGGATGCCGACACGAACCCGCTCGTCCTCTCGACGGGAGGGTTCAATCCCGGGGTCGATCTCACCGCCGGAAATACGAGCGGATTTCAGATCGGATTCACCTCTTCGACCGTCGCTGCCGAAATCGAGATCACCGTCCACGACGACAACGTGGTCGCGAACTCCTCGCGCGCCGTGCGGCGCGTCGCCGTGGGCGGTGCGCAACTTGTGCGGATCCCGTTCAGCGAGTTTCGCACCTCCGGCTCGGCCCCCGCCAACTTCGCCGACGTCCGCGCGGTCGAGCTGACCATCCGGGCGGGCGAGGGGACTTTCTCGATCAACGAGTTCATCACCTCGCCTCCGGCCCTCGCGGCGACCAAAGTGGATCAACAGGTCCTCGACGTCGACGGCGACACGCGGGTCGATCCGGGTGATCGGGTGCGCTATACGGTGACGGTCACCAACACCGGCAACGAGGCGCTCGCGGTCGATCTCTCCGACACCGTCGACGCCAACACCACTCTGGTCGCCGCTTCGGTCTCCTCGACTCCCGTGGCGCACAACGACCAGTATGGCTGGTTCGGCAATGTCACCTTCGCGACCGACGGATCGGCCACGAAGCCCGATCTCCTCGATAACGACCAGGACGCCGACGGCGACACCCTCACCGTCCAGAGCGGCACCTTCCCGGCGACCACTGCCCAGGGCGGCACGTTGACTCTGATCTCCGCCGCGACGGGCGAGTTCACCTACAGCCCTCCGGCCGGCTTCGCCGGCGTCGACAGCTTCAACTACACGATCCTCGACGACAACGGCAACACCTCGACCGCGTCGGCGAACATCACCCTCGACGGCGTGATCTGGTTCGTCGACGACTCGAACACGACGCCCCCGCATCTCGGGACGCTCGCCGATCCGTTTCAGACGCTGGCCTCGGTCAACAGCGGCAGCGACCCCGACCAGCCCGGCGACACCATCTTCGTCTTCGACGACGACGGCACGGCATACGCCGGCGGCCTCGTCCTCGAAGCCGACCAGACGCTTCTCGGCGAAGCCGCGGGACTCATCCTCGACGGCACGACGATCGTCCCGGTCGGCGGCCGGCCGCAGATCACCAACGCCGCGGGTGTCGGCCTTTCGCTTTCGACGAACAACACACTCGGCGGCTTCGACATCCAGAACACCTCCGGCGCCGGCATTTTCGGCTCGGCCTTCGGCACGCTGACCGCGACGAACGTGAACGTCCTCACCACCGGCGGCGCGACGCTCGATCTCACCACCGGCGCCCTCTCTTCTGTGGTCTTCGGAACGCTCTCCTCGACGGGCGCGGGCGGCCAGCGCGGCCTGAATCTCGCCACCCTTACCGGCAGCCTGACGGCGACCACCACGAGCCTGACCAATCCGACGACCGACGGCATCCTGGTGAGCGGCTCCGCCGGCGCCTCCTTCAGCTTCGGCGCCACCACCGTCACCGACAACGCGATCGGCTCCGGCGCGACGGCGGACGGCATCGACATCGCGACTGGCAACGCCGGCTCGACCTTCAACTTCGCGAGCCTAGCGGTCACCAGCGACGCCGGCGCCGGCCTCCGCGCGAGCAGCAGCGGCACGATCAACCTCAGCGGCACCGGGAACTCCATCGTCTCCACCGGCGGGGCAGCGGTCGATGTCACCTCGACGAGCTTCGGCTCCGGCGTGACCTTCGCGACCCTCACCTCGACCAACAGCACCGGCAAGGGTGTCAACCTCGACACCGTCACCGGTAGCTTCACCGCCAACGGCGGCTCGATCAGCGGCGCCACGGTCGGTTGCTTCGACGTCAACGCCGGTTCCGGCAACATCACCTACACCGGAAACATCACCTGTCCGGTGGGCAGGATCGTCGACATCACCGCCCGCACCGGGGGCACGATCGCTCTCTCCGGCAACCTCTCGGCGACCGGCTCCGGCTCCGGCATCAACGTCGCGAGCAACAGCGGCGGCACGGTCAACTTCAGCGGCACCTCGAAGTCTCTCGGCACGACCACCGGCGCCGCCGTCACCCTCGCCACCAACACCGGCGCCACCATCAACTTCACCGGCGGCGGCCTGGCGATCACCACCACCTCCGGCAGCGGCTTCAATGCCACCGGCGGGGCGACCGCGATTACGGTTCAAGGCGCCGGCAACACGATCGCCTCCACGACCGGGACGCCGCTCAACGTCGCCAACTCGGCCATCGGCGCCAGTGGCCTCACCTTCCAGAGCATCGCTGCAAACGGGGCGGCGAGCGGGATCTCGCTCAACACCACAGGCTCCTCCGGCGGCCTCACGGTCACCGGGACGGGGACCACCGATGGCAGCGGCGGAACGATTCAGAACACCTCCGGGCGGGGTGCCGCTTTCATCAGCACCGCCGCCATCTCGCTGAGCAACATGAACTTCACCAGCGCAGGTACCAGCGACCTGGATGCCGACAACTCCGGCCTTTCGACCGGCGACAACCTGGCGACGAACGCGGCCATCCACCTGCAGACGGTGACCGGCGCCACTTTGACGAACTTGAACATCACGGGAGGCGCAGAGCAGGGCATCAACGGCAACGCCGTCTCGAACTTTGCGTTGAGCAATAGCTCGATCGTGGACGTCGGCAACGGCCCGGACGAGGATGGGATCCACTTCTTCAACATGTCCGGCACGAGCTCGATAACGAACAACACGTTCACCTGCACGGTCGCGACGCACAACACCACGGGCGGCGACGATCACATCAATTTGCAGATGCAGTCCGGGACGCTCAACCTCACGATTTCCGGCGGAAGCGCCAACAATGCCAACAAGGGCAGCGGCTACCTGATGGGCATTCGCGGGACTGCGAGCGCGACGGTGACGGTCGACGGCGTTACGTCCGACAACAACTTCAGCGGCGGTATCGTGATCGACACCTTCGACACCGCGACATCCGTCATCGAGATCAAGAACAGCTCGAGCATCAACAACAACGATGCCATCTCGCTGAGCAGCAACAACGGCAACACCAAGTTCGACATCCACGACAACGTCAGCTTCGCCGGCACCGATTTCGTACGGATCAACATTCTGAAGGCGGCGTTCTCGACAACCGGGACGCTGGAGGGCAAGATCCGCAACAACCCGATCGTCGTAACGGACGGCCAGGCCGCGGACGGTATCATCGTCGCCCAGCGCGGCGACGGGACGCTCACGGTCAGCATCACGAACAACACCTTCACCTATCGCGGCACTCAACGGCCGATCAACATCCTAGGTGGCCAGGACGGATCCGGCCAGCTCAATGCGACCGTCACCGGAAACAGCATCGACATGCAGCTCGACGGCACCGGCAACGCGGTGACCGGGATCTTCGCGCAGACAGCTGTCGCCTCCCCCAGCGGCGACAACACGAACATGTGCGCCGACATCGGCGGGGCTGGAGGGCTGCGAAACGTCTTCACGCATTCCATGGGCGGGAACATGGTGGCTGGAGAGATCCGTGTCCGCCAGCGGTTCGTGACGACGGTCACGCTTCCCGGGTATGGCGGAGCGAACAACGACGACGCCGCGGTGGTGACATATCTTGCCGGCAGGAATACACTCGTGAACGTACCCTCGGCGACGGCGACGAACGAAGTCGGCGTGACCGTGGGTGCGGGCGGATTCGTCAACGCGGCCTCCTGTCCGCAACCGGTTTTCCCTTGAAGTCGAGATGAGGTAATCCGCTATGGCCGAACCCTTTCTGAGCGAGATCCGCATCATGAGCTTCGCCTTCGCGCCCAAAGGCTGGGCACTGTGCAACGGCCAGCTGCTGCCGATCAACCAGAATCAGGCGCTCTTCTCGCTCCTCGGCACCACCTTCGGCGGCGACGGGCGGGTCAACTTCGCGCTTCCCGATCTGCGCGCGAGAACACCGATCCATGTCGGTTCCGGCCATACGCTCGGTGAGCGAGGGGGAGAGCAGGCGCATACGCTCTCGATTGCGGAGATTCCGCAGCATCTCCATCTCGTTCAGGCGAGCACCGACACCGGCGACCAGCAGGATGCGGCGGCGCACGTTCTGGCCACCGTTCCCGGCCGGATCTACAGCGATCCTACGAACCTAGTCGCGCTACGTGCCGACACGGTCACGAACGTCGGCGGGAGCCAGGCGCACCTCAACATGCAACCGTTCCTGACACTCTCCTTCTGCATCGCACTTCAAGGCATCTTTCCGAGCCCCACCTGAGGCCACGCTCATGGCACAACCCTACGTCGGCGAGATTCGCATGTTCGCAGGAAACTTCGCACCTGCGGGCTGGATGTTCTGCGAAGGACAGCTGCTTCCGATCTCGGAGTACGAGACGCTGTTTCAACTGATCGGCACGACCTACGGCGGCGACGGCGAGAGCACCTTCGCGCTCCCCGATCTGCGCGGCAGGATTCCGATCCACCAGGGGAACGCTTTCATTTTGGCCGAGACCGGCGGCGCGGAAGAGATCACGCTGACCGTGAACCAGATTCCGGCCCACAGCCACCCGTTCCTCGCATCTACCGGCGTCGCACAGGACCCGAACCCGCTGAACAAGACCGTCGGACAGGTTTCGGGCGGCGGGCTGATCTATATCCAGGATGCGACCGACTCCAACATGAGCCCACAGGCGATCAGCCCGGTCGGTGGCAGCCAACCTCACACCAACTTCCAGCCCTACCTGTGCGTGGACTTCATCATCTCGCTCTTCGGCATCTTCCCTTCGCCCACCTGAGGTACACCCATGGCCGATCCCTTCGTCGCCGAGATCCGGATCTTTCCGTTCAACTTCGCCCCCAGAGGCTGGGCCTGGTGCGACGGCCAACTGCTGCCGCTGTCGCAGAATACGGCGCTCTTCTCGCTGCTCGGTACCACCTATGGCGGAAACGGCAAGAGCAACTTCGCTCTTCCGGACCTGCAGGGGCGGGCTCCGATGCATCCTGGCCAGGGGCCGGGGCTGTCGCTGCACGACCTCGGGGAAACCGGAGGTTCCGAGACTGTGTCGCTGCTCGAGTCCGAGATCCCGTCGCATTCCCATGCGCTGCGCGCGCACGATATCGATCTCGCCGAGCTCAATGCACCCGCGGCGCAGCGCTCACTCGCCAAGTCGGCGAACGCGACGATCTATGCCGCGCCGAACAACCTGGTAGCGATGAGCTCGTCGGCTCTACCGCCTGCCGGCGGGGATCAGCCGCACAACAATCTGCAGCCGTACCTGACGTTCTACTTCTGCATCGCCCTGCAGGGCGTATTCCCGCCGCGGACTTGAGGCGTCGTCGATGACCGAGGTCGCTGCTCCCAGCCCACCGCGCTACATCCTGGCGCCGTTCGTGCCGACGCCGCCGGAGGTGGTGGAGCGGATGCTCGACCTCGCGGGGGTGACGAGCTCGGACGTGGTCTACGATCTGGGCTGCGGCGACGGACGTATCGCCATCGCGGCGGCGCGGCGCGGCGCTCGGGCGTTCGGTGTCGATATCGAGCCGCACTGGGTGAGCGAGGCGACGAGGAACGCGGCAGCGGCTGGCGTCGCCGAACTGGCGTCGTTCGACCTCCAGGACGCGCTCGCCACCGGTCTTGCCGAGGCCACCGTCGTCATGCTCTATCTCGTCGAGTGGTCGACGCGGATGATGGACGCGAAGCTCGCCGCCGAGCTTCGGCCGGGGGCGCGGATCGTCTCGCACAGCTTCGGCATGGGCGACCGGCCGGCCGAAAAGACCGAACAATGGGTCGACGCCACGGGCGAGTCCCGGACCCTGCGGCTCTGGATCGCCGGAAAGTCCGGTACCGAACCGGTCGATGAGAGCGTCGCGGCCCTCACCCGACCGCGATCCGGGTCTCTGGAGGTCGCCGAGCCCGCCGATCTCACCGATCTCTCGTTGCCGCGCCTCGAGCCGCTGGTTGGCTCCACCTTTTCGGTCGCGCTCGGCGCCCCCTGGGACCTGCGGCTGGTACTCGCCGAGGCTTCCCCGCTCTCACCCCAGACTTCCTTTACCGGCGCTTTTCGCGCGCCGTTCCGACTGATCTTCCACGGACCCGCGCAGCCGGTCCATCCGCAGGCGACGCTGCCGCTCCTTCATCCGGAGCTCGGGCGGGTCGAGATCTTCCTGGTTCCGATCGGCCCGGCCGCGCAGGGCACGAGCATCATGCGATACGAAGCGATTTTCACCTGACGAGGAGAGGGCGATGAGCGAACCACGACAGCAGGCGCCGGCAGGCGGAAGTGATGGCATCCGGCGGCGCGACTTCCTCGCTCTCGGCGCGGCGACCGCGGCGGCGACGGCGGTCGCGACGCTGCCCGCAGGCGCCTCGTCCTTCGCCGCGAGCTCGCCGCTCGGCATCGACCTCACGCGAGGCGAGCGGCTCTCGGTCGGCTACATCGCCGGCAGCGCCGAGTGGGTCGGGCAGCTCGACCTGCCCTGGGAGCGCTACGGCGCCGACTATGCGAGCTTCGAGCTCGAGATCGTCCCGGCCGAGGAGATGACGGTCGGCTCCGAGCTCGCCGTCGCCACGATCGAGCTCTGCGTCCACGGCCTCTTCCCGCGCCTCCCGGACCCCGGAGAGGCAGCCTGGAAGAGTCTCTACCTCTTCGCCTCGGTGCCCGCCCCGCCGGAGATGATCTTCGGACCCGATCCGGTGGCGTTTCTCGCCTGGAGCGCCCGCATGGATCCCCAGCCGAGCCAGGCCGCCAAGGTGCGACCGGTGCTCTCCACGGGCGTTGACGGCGGGCTCCGGATCGGTCTCGAGCTGCGCTCTCCGGCGCCGGCATCCGTGGGCCGCGGCGGCAAGCTCGCGCGCCCCGGCACCGAGTCGGAGATCCACGAGCGCACGACGAACTTCACCGTCGACGATCTCGTCGGTCGCCCGCGGCTGCAGGAGGGCGTCTACCTTCTCTCCTGCGGCAAGCAGGGTTGGGACCGCGGTTGGCGCGGCACACTCGACGAGCTGCGCGGGCTCGACGGCTTCGATTCGGTCGCGATCGGCATCCGCCGCCTCGAATGAAGCTCCCCGAGGGCGGCGCCGGGGCGGCCGGCGGCGAGGTCACGTTGCGGGCGGAGACCCCAGCGGATCGTGGTTTTCTGTTCTCGGTCTACGCCGCGACGCGCGACGCCGATCTCGAGCAGGTGCCCTGGACCGACGCCCAGAAGCAGGCTTTCCTCTGGCAGCAGTTCGAGGCCCAGGACCATGAGTACCGGCGTGCTTATCCCGACGGTCGCTTCTCGGTCATCGAGCTCTCCACCAACCCGGTCGGCCGGCTCTACCTCCGGCACGGCGCGACCGACACCCGCATCATCGACCTGGCGCTCCTCCCCGAGTTCCGCAACTGGGGTATCGGCAGCCGGCTGCTGGGCGATCTGACGCGAGATGCCGACCACTCGGGCCGCTCCCTCTCGATTCACGTCGAGGTCTTCAACAGCGGCGCGCGGCGCCTCTACGAGCGCTTCGGCTTCGAGGTCACCGAGGACAAAGGGGTCTACCTGCTCCTCACCCGGCCGCTGCAGCCGAGGCGATAGTCGAAGAACTGTCGGGTTGATCCACCATATCTGCTGCTGTATCTTGCCCACATGGGCATGAAGGCGGTACAGATCTCGATCGACACGGAGCTCCTGCGCCGGATCGACCACGACCCAGAGGCGCGCGCAGACGGTCGCTCGGCTTTCGTTCGCACCGCCGTTGAGGTCTATCTCGCCGCCAAGGAGCGGCGTGAGGTCGAGGCGCAACTCGTCAAGGCGTACAGCGGGCAATCCGATGCCATGCTCGACGAGGTGGCCGAGCTCCTGAGTGGGCAATCGTGGCCGAACGAATGAGCCGGGGCCAGATCTGGATGCTCGAGCTCGCCCGCCCCGACAAACGACGGCCGGTGCTCATCCTGAGTCGTTCCAGCCTCATTCCTCTCCTGCAAACGGTGACGGTGGCTGCCGTGACCTCGACGCTTCGCGGGGCCCCCACCGAGGTGGCGCTGGATCTCGCGGAAGGTCTGAAGCAGACGTCGTGCGTGAACCTCTGCAATCTCTTCACCGTCCGCAAGGATCAACTACGGACCTTCGTCGGGAGCCTCAGCCGGCAGAAGATGTCCGATGTATGCCGGGCGCTGGATGTAGCGACAGGGTGCGGCAGCGAATGAGGCGGCATGCCCAGCGCCGCACGACGAGCGCGGGCTTCGCGCCGTTCACGCTCGCCGACGAGTAGGTACTACCTCAGATCCAGAGCAGCCCGAGCGCGAGCAGGCCGCCCAGGATGGCGAGCGCCGCGACCACGCGCAGGCGGAAGGCGTTCGCGCCGAGCGCCGTCGCGACCGCCGCCTTGAAAACCGTGTTGGCGAGCATGCCGACGATCAGACCGCGCGCCGCGGTCTCGGGCGCGAGAGCGGCTGGACCGTCGGCGGCCGCGCCCGATCGCCCCGCGAGCTCGGTGATCGAGAAGGTGAGAGCGTCCATGTCGGTCAGGCCGAGGAGAGCCGAGCTCGCCACCAGGCCCGTCGAACCGACGCGTTCGCGCAGTGCCTCGAGTACCCAGAGGACGATCTGGAAGAGGAGCGCCATCTGGATCGCCGCTCCGAGGCGCAGCGGATTGTCCGGAATCCGCGGCGCGCCGTCGCCCTGCGCCTTGCGGAACCAGGCGTAGGCGATCGCGATGGCGCCCGCGACGAGCGGCAGGACGAGGGCGGGCGCGAGCGCCTTGGCCACGGGCAGGTAGAGCGCCGCCGAGACCAGGCCGACCCGCAGCGGCAGGATGGTGCAGGCGGCGACGACGCCGAGCGCCAGCGCCTTGGCGGCAGGCGCATTGTCGGGCTCGTGGCGGCTCTCGCGCGCGAAGTTGAAGGTGACCGCCGTCGACGACACCAGGCCGCCGAGGAAACCGGCTACGCTGTAACCGCGCTCCGGCCCGACGAGACGCAGCGCGATGTAGCCGGCGAACGACAGCCCGGCGAAGATCAGCACTACGGCCCAGAGCTTCTGCGGCTCGATGCCGCCCAACTTCTCGATCGGACCGTGGGGCAGTACCGGCAGCACGACGAGAGCGAGAACGGCGAATCGCGCTCCGGCCTCGAGCCCGACCGACTCGAGGCGCGCGACGGCGGCATGCATCCGGCCCTTCTCGACCAGCACCAGCGCCGTGCCCGCGGCGACCGCGCTGGCGACGGTGAGCATGCCGAAGCCAGCCGCCGCGCCGGCGCCGAGTACCAGCAGGCCCGCCACCTCGGAAGTGGCGTCGATCGTCCCACGCCAGGCCGAGACGAGATAGGCGAGCAGCACCAGGGAGAGGCCGGCGGCGAACAGAACGAGGCCGAACAGGGGGTCGACCGCGCGGAAGAGCACGGCCGCGAACCCGCCGGTGAGGCCGAGGAGCAGAAACGTCCGCACTCCGCCGAACCGGGCGGGCTCTCCCGGCCGGCGCGCCGACCATTCACGCTCGATTCCGACCGCAAGGCCGCCCAGTGCGGCCACGGCCAGATTGAGGAGTGTCGTCTGCAGTTCGGAGGTCATGGTTCCGCGCGCTCCCCGGCACGCTCCGCCCCGGTCATCGTCGCCCGCATCGCAGTGGCGGCAGCGAGTGCCAAACCCGCAGCGAGGGCGTTCCAGGCGACGTCACGCAGATCGTACATCCGGTTGGGCAGAACCCCCTGCACCGCCTCGTCGAGCCATCCGATCAGGGTGACGGCTCCCAGCGCCCAGATGTCGACGCTGGTGACGCGCTCGCCGAGCGCCCGAACGGCGACGCTTTCCGCGACCGCCGCGCGGACCAGCAGCGCCAGTGCTCCGTACTCGACGAGATGGAGGCGCTCCTGCGGCACCTCCATGGCGAGGGCGAGGCCGGCGTAGACCGCGCCGGTCGCGGCCAGCACCAGCCAGGCCAGTAGCGGCGCGCGGCGCCGCGCCAGAGAGCCGACCGTCGCCGTCGCGCAGAAAAGGAAGAGGGCGGCGATGCTCACACGCAAGAGATTGCGCGAGCGCAACGCGTCGAGGACGAATTGCAGCGGATAGAGCGCCGCGAGCAGGGCGCCCACCGCGACCGCGACGGCGATCCAGAGCCGCCGCTCGCGAGCGCTGCGGAAAGGAGGCACGGCGGAAGCCTAGCCCAGCCGCTCGGGTCGACGAACCCGGGCGGCCGGGAACCCCGGCTCAGTCCATCTGCTTGCGGAGGACGGTCGGGATGTCGTAGTCGTCGACGTTCGACCAGTTCGGCCCGAAGCCGCCCGGATCGTCGCCGCGCGAGCCCTGGGCGAGCACCTTGCGGTAGAACGGGAGCTCCGCCGCTGCCTCCTCGCGCTTCGGCTCGGGAGCGGACGTCCGGCTTGCAGCTCCGCTGCCTGCCGACGCCGCGTAGCGCGGGCCGATCGGCGCGGAGCTCGCGCCGGCACTCGAACGCAGCGGCATACCGGCGGAGGCCGCGGCGCGCTCGGGCGTCTCGCCCGCATAGCGGAAACCGGTCGCGATCACCGTGACCTTCATCTCTTCGTCCAGGCTCTCGTCGATCACCATGCCGGTGATGATATTGGCGTCCGGATCGACGGCGCCCTGAATGATGCGCGCGGCCTCCGCGACTTCGTGAAGGGTGAGATCCCGACCTCCCGAGACGTTGATCAGCACACCCTTGGCACCTTCGATCGAGGTCTCCTCGAGCAGCGGCGAGCTGATCGCCCGCTGCGACGCCTCGAGGGCCCGATTCTCGCCCTTGGCGATGCCGGTGCCCATGAGCGCCATTCCCATTCCGGACATGATCGCCCGGACGTCGGCGAAGTCGACGTTCACCTCGCCGGGAACAGTGATCAGGTCGGAGATCCCCTGCACCGCCTGGCGCAGCACGTCGTCGGCGATCCGGAAGGCCTCGGCGAGCGGCGTGCCGCGCTCCACGAAGGAGAGCAGGCGCTCGTTCGGGATGGTGATCAGGGTGTCGACCGAGTCGCGCAGCTCCTCGATACCGCGTTCGGCGATCTGCATCCGGCGCCGGCCTTCGAAGGCGAACGGCTTGGTCACCACCGCGACGGTGAGCGCCCCGATCTCGGAGGCGAGCGAGGCCAGGATCGGCAACGCGCCGGTACCGGTGCCGCCGCCCATGCCGGCGGTGAGGAAGATCATGTCGGCGCCGTCGAGCATCTCGAGGATGCGCTCGGTGTCCTCGAGCGCGGCTTTCCTTCCCACCTCGGGGTCGGCGCCCGCGCCTAAGCCCCGGGTGATCTCCCGGCCGAGCTGCAGCTTGAGCTGGGCCTTGCACTTGGCGAGCGCCTGGAGGTCGGTGTTGCCGGCGATGAACTCGATGCCGCGCAGATTGGAGGCGATCATCCGGTTCACGGCGTTGCCGCCGCCGCCGCCGACGCCGATCACCTTGATCTTCGCAGGCACCACGTCGCAGTCCAGCATCGACATCGAGACCCTTCGTGCCTCTTCCCGGTCATCGAACAGAATCATGATCGTTCTCCCTATCGAAATATTCGGTTATGTTCAGAGCAGGTCCGAGAAGACGTTGCGCAGGCTTCCCATCACGCCGCGCACCGAGAAGCCACCGCGCCGCGGACGGCGCTCGTGGTTCTGTTCGGCGGCGACCGCGTACTGCAGGAGGCCGGCGGCCGTCGACCAGCCCGGCGAATGGATGACGTCGACGAGCCCGCCCAGCCCGTGCGGCAGGCCGTAGCGGACGCTGGCGTTGAAGGCTTGGCCGCAGAGCTCGAGCAGGCCGTCGAGCTGAGCTCCCCCGCCGGTGAGGACGATGCCGCCGCGCAGCTGCCCGTCCCAACCGTTCTTGCCCAGATCCTCGCGCACGAGCGAGACCAGCTCCTCGGCGCGCGGCTGCAGGATCTCGCAGATTTCGCGCTTCGGAACGACCCGCGGCGCCCCTCCGGCGACCGCCGGCACCGAAACGCCCTCCTCCTCCTGGACCATCGAGAGCAGGCAGCAGCCTTCGCGGATCTTGATCCGCTCGGCCTCGGCGTAAGGCGTTCGCAGGACCATGGCGAGGTCGTTGGTGAAGTGGCCGGCGCCGATCGGCAGGACCGCCGAGTGCTGGATCTCGCCTTCGGAAAACAGCGCGTAGCCGGTGGTGCCGGCGCCGATGTCGATGAGCAGCACGCCGAGGTCGCGCTCGTCCGGCGTCAGCACGGCCTCGGCCGTCGCGAGCGGCTCGAAGACCATCTCCGCGACCTCGATGCCGGCGCGATTGACGCAGGTGAGCAGCGTCTTCGAGCGCGTCACCTGGCCGGTGATGAGGTGGACCTGAACCTCGAGCCGGCCTCCCAGCATCCCGAGGGGATCGCTGATGCCGCCCTGCTCGTCGACCACGAACTCCTGCGCGATGGCGTGCAGGATCTCGCGATCGGAGGGTAGCGCCGCCGACTGGGCCGCGCCGAGCGCGCGCTGGATGTCGGTCTTCCCGATCTCGCGGTCCTTCCGCGCCACCGACACCATGCCGCGCGCGTTCACGCAGCGCACGTCGGCCCCGGCCACTCCGACGTAGGCGCGCGAGATCTCCACACCGGCCATGACTTCGGCCTCTTCGCTCGCGGCCTTGAGGGCTTCCACGGCCGCCTCGACATTCACGATGTTGCCGCGCCGTGTGCCCCGGTTGGGAGCGGTGCCACGGCCGGCGACCTCGAGCGCACCCTTCCCGTCACGCTGCCCGATGAGCACCGCGACCTTGGAGGAGCCGATGTCGATTCCTACGACGTACTGTTCTGCTTTGGCCATGACCCTGAACCCTCTCTAGAGTGCGGGTTGAAAAATGATCCGACGATCAAATCGGAGATCGATGAATGAAAGCTTCGGGTAACGCTGGTCGAGCTTCGGGAGGAGCCTCTCGAGCTCCGCCAGTCGCTCCTTGAGTGTGCCGGAACGCACCAGAAGGGGGAACGCGAGCTCCCCGAGATAGAGACGAAAGTCGCCTTCGCCCAGGACCTCGATCTCGGAGAGGCTGGCGGCCCATCGCGGCGCGGTCGCTTCGAGCTCGCGCGCGACCGCGAAGGCTCCCGCTGGCGCCGCGCCGGTCGACGGCGCGACCGACACCAGAAGCAGATCGCGCGGGCCGCGCAACGGGTCGCGCACGGGATCCAATGCCGCGATCGTCCGGCCCTCGGCGTCGAGGTAGGCGAGTGTCAGGCCGTCGCGTAGCAGCGCCGCCGGCCGGCGCTCGACGAGCGAGACGCGCAGCTCGTTCGGCAGGCGCTTCTGCACGGTGACGCCTTCGACCCACGGATTCGCCGACAACATCTCCTCGACGAGCGGCAACGGCAGCGAGAGCAGATTGGCGCCCAGCAACGGTGAGAGCGCCCGGTCCACCCAGGCGCGCTCGACGAACCGGTTGCCGTCGACGTCGAGCCGCGTCAGGGCGAAGGTCGGCGAGGAGAAGAGCCAGAGGCCGATCGCGATCGGCGCGCCGACCAGCAGCAGCGCCTGCGCGAAGTGCCGACCGAGCGCCAGCCAGGGGCTCTTCCTGCGGACGCGCACCGCACTCGCGGGGCGCCGGAACGGCAACACCCGCGCCTCGGCGGCCGGCGTCAGGTCGCGGGCCGTCACGCGGCCCCCCCCTTCACCAGCGCCTCGGCGAGGCGGTAGATGTCGCCCGCGCCCAGGGTCATCACGACGTCGCCGTCGTCGATGCCGGCGAGGAGCGCCGGCACGGCGTGCCAGTCGGCGCAATAGTCCACCCTCGGATGCCCGACCGCCTGCGCGGCGCGCGCCACGAGCTCGCCCGAAACGCCCTCGATCGGTCGCTCGCGTGACGGATAGACGTCGGTGACGACGACATGGTCGGCCGCCGACAGCGCCCGGCCGAAATCCTCGGCCAGATCGCGGGTCCGCGAGTAGAGATGCGGCTGGAACACGGCGTGCAGCACGCGGCGGGGGAAGACCTGCCGGGCGGCTGCGAGCGTCGCCTGGACCTCCGTGGGATGGTGCGCGTAGTCGTCCACCACCTCGGCGCCGCGGAACTGGCCGAGGCGCTCGAAGCGCCGGTGCACGCCGCCGAAGCCGGCGAGAGCGCGCGCCACGACCGGCATCGGGATGCCGAGGGCGAGCGCCACGCCCACCGCGGCGAGGGCATTGCGCACGTTGTGCAATCCAGCGAGCGGCAACTGCAGCCGCCCGAGCTCTCCCTGCGTCCGGTGACGCACCGTGAGCGAGGTACCGTCCGGCGACATCTCCAGCGCCTCGCCCCGCAGCAGGCACTCTTCCCCGAGGCCGTAGGTCGTCAACCGGCGGTCCGCGAGGCGCGGCAGGAGGGCCGCGACGTTCGGATCGTCGGCGCAGACGATGACCTGGCCGAAGAACGGGACACGGCTGGCGAAGGCGACGAAGGCGTCGCGGATCGCGTCGAGGTCGTGGTAGGTGTCGAGGTGGTCGCGATCGATCGACGTGATGACGGCGAGGATCGGGAAGAGCGACAGGAAGCTGCGGTCGAACTCGTCGGCCTCGACGACCATGAAGTCCGAGTTGCCGAGCCGGGCGCCGGTCCCCGAGACGCGAAGGCGTCCGCCGACGATGACGGTCGGGTCGAGACCCGCCTCGGTCATGATGGCGCCGACCAGCGAGGTGGTGGTGGTCTTGCCGTGGGTGCCGGCGACTGCGATGCCGTACTTCATCCGCATCAGCTCGGCGAGCATCTCGGCCCGGCGGACGACGGCGATACCGCGGCGCTTCGCCTCGATCACCTCGGGATTCGCAGCCGCGATCGCCGACGACGTCACCAGCAGGTCGACGCTGTCCAGGTGGTCCGCGGAGTGGCTGGTGGCGATCGCCACCCCCAGCGACCGGAGCCTCTCCGTGGCCTCGCTCTGGCTCTGGTCGCAGCCCGAGACCGTGACCTCGTACTGGAGGAGGACCTCGGCGATGCCGCTCATTCCGGCTCCGCCGATGCCGACGAAGTGGGCGTGGCGGAGGCCCGCGAAACGGTGGAACATCAGGCGGCCCTCCCGAGCGGCGGCAGGAGCGCCTCGACCCGGTCGACGATCGCGGCCGCGGCGCCGGGATGGGCGAGGCGCCGGGCACTCTCGCCCATCCTGCCGAGCCGTCCGCGGTCGCCCAGCAGCATCGCGAGCTCGCGGCGCAGGCGGTCGGCGTCGAGCGCCTCGTCCTCGATCAGGCTGGCCGCGCCGGCCTCCGAAAGCAGCCGGGCGTTCGCCACCTGATGGCCGCCGCCGGCGAGGAGCGGCAGCAGCACCGCCGGCCGGCCCGCGGCGCAGATCTCGGCGAGCGTGATCGCTCCGGCCCGCGACACCACCAGGTCGACCGCGGCCATCGCCGCCGGAGTGTTGTCGACGAAGGCCACGACGCGCAGGCGCGGCGTGTCGAGTCCCGCCGCGCGATAGGCGGCGAGCGTCGCTTCGAGGTGCGCCTCGCCGCACTGGTGCAACACCGAGAGCTCGGGGAGGCGGTCGAAGAGCGGCGCCAGAACCTCCGGCATCAGACGGTTGATGCGCAGCGAACCCTGACTGCCGCCGAGCACCAGCAACCGGGGCTTGCCGTCGGCGCGCAGGGGCGGAATCTCGAAGAAGGCCCCGCGCACCGGAACGCCCGTGACCCAGGAGAGGCACTTCAACCTCGATGCACTCGCCTCGTAGGCGACGGCGGCGGCATCGGCGAAGCGCGAAGCCCAGCGATTGGCCAACCCGGCCTCGGCGTTCGGCTCGAGCAGCACCGTCGGCCGGCGAGCGAACCGGCCACCGAGCACGGCAGGGGCGGAGGCGTAGCCGCCAGTGCCGATCACGACGTCGTAGCCCCCTTCGCGAATCCGGCGGCGCGCCGCGAGCGCCGAGCCGGCGAGCGTCGCGAGAGCTGCGAGCTTCGCCCACAGGCTCTTGCCCAGGAGCGGCCGCGCCGACAGAGCGACGAAGGGCAGACCGCGCTCCGCCGCGAGCCGGGCCTCCATGCCGGTGGGTGACCCGGCGAGCGCGACGCCCCAGCCGCGGCGCAC
Source organism: Thermoanaerobaculia bacterium (assembly GCA_018057705.1). NCBI lineage: Bacteria > Pseudomonadati > Acidobacteriota > Thermoanaerobaculia > Thermoanaerobaculia bacterium. The sequence continues at coordinate 52,154 of JAGPDF010000026.1, forward strand.
GAGCTCGTCGCCGAGCGCGAGCGCTGGGAAGACGTGCCCGCCCGAGCCGCCCCCGGCGAGCAGAGCGCGGCGGACCGCGGGGTTGGCTGGGGGGCGCTCGTCAGTCATGTTGGGAGACATTGAGCAGGACGCCGCAGAGGGCCATGGTGACCACCAGCGAGGAGCCGCCGTAGGAGAGGAACGGGAGCGGAATGCCCTTGGTCGGAAGCAGCGCGATGGCGACCGAGATGTTGATCAGCGCCTGCATCACGAGCATCGTCGAGAAGCCCCAGGCGAGGTAGCGCCCGAACGGATCGGGCGAGCGCCAGCCGGCCCGGAGGCCGCGCCAGAGCACGACGCCGAAGAGCGCCACGACGGCCAGAGCGCCGACGAGCCCCAACTCCTCGGCGACGATCGCGTAGACGAAGTCCGATTCCGGATGGGGCAGAAAGTAGAGCTTCTGCAGACTGTTGCCGGGGCCGAGGCCGAGGAGCCCCCCGGAACCGACCGCGATGAGCGACTGCATCGCCTGGAAGCCGGCGCCGAGAGGATCGCGCTCCGGCTCGAGGAAGGCGAAGAGCCGCGCCCGGCGATAGGGCACCGAGATCACCAGGAGGTAGAGCACCGGCAGTGCGGTCGCCGCCCCGGCGAGCACGAACCGCCAGGAGAGCCCGGCGAGAAAGAGCATCAGCCCGGCAGTGGACACGAGCAGCACGGCGGTGCCGAGGTCGGGCTGGAGCAGGATGAGGCCGGCGAGGAGGCCGGTCACGATCGCCGCCGGCCAGAGCACGTCGCGGCTGTTCACCGCGTCCTTCCGGCGGTCGATGAAGTAGGCGAGGAACGGCACCAGCGCGAGCTTCGAGAGCTCCGAGGGCTGCACCGAGATGCCGGCGATGAAGAACCAGCGCCGCGTGGCGTTCAGCTGGGGCGAGAACAGGACGGCCACCAGCAGGAAGAGCACCCCGGCGACGAGCGCGTAGACGACGCGGCGGTCGCGGAGCTTGCGGTAGTCGACATGCATCACGATCGCCATCACCAGGAAGCCGAGCGCCGCGGCGGCCGCCTGCCGGATGAGGAACGGATTGACCGCCGCGCCGCGCCCGCGGGCAACGGCGGCACTCGCCGAATAGACCATCACCAGACCGAGGCCGACGAGCAGCATGATGGTGGTGAAGAGCACCTTGTCGTAGACCAGCTTCTTCGCCATCAGCGCGCTCCACTCGACTCGCGGAGCGTGCCCGCGGCCGCCAGGCCGCGTGCGAGAGCCGCGAACTGGCGGCCGCGATCGACGTAGTCGCGAAACTGGTCGAAGCTCGCGCAAGCCGGCGACAGCAGCACGGTCTCGCCGGCGCGGGCCGAGGCGGCGGCCATGGCGACGGCGGCGGCGAGGGTCTCGGCGCGTTCGCAGGCGACGGCTCCTGCCAGGGCGCGCGCGAGATCGCCGGACGACTCGCCGATCAGGTAGGCGCAGCGCGCCTTGCGCGCCACGATGTCGCGCAGGAAGCGGAAGTCGGCCCCCTTGTTGCGGCCGCCCAGAATGACGTGGACACTCGCGTCGGCGAAGCCCTCGAGCGAGCGCGCGGTCGCCGCGACGTTGGTGCCCTTGGAGTCGTCGACGAAGACGACGCCGCGGGACTCCGCGATCTGCTCTACGCGGTGCGGCAGGCCCCGGAAGTCGCGCAGAGCCGGCGCCAGAGCTGCGGCCGGCGCGCCGACCGCCCGCGCCAGCAACGCGGCGGCCATGGCGTTCTCGACGTTGTGCAGCCCCGGCAGCCGGAGGTCGCGGCGCTCGAAGAGGAGCTCGCCGTCGCCCTCGCCACCGCACTCCAGGATCCGGTCGCCGACCAGGAGGCAACCCGCGCCGGCGACCCCGGCCGCGGCGGACGCGGTGGTCGAGAAGAAACGCCTGCGGGCCGCTGTCGGGCTGGCGGCCACTTCGGGCTCGTCGGCGTTCAGGACCGCGACGTCTCCGCCATCCTGATTGAGGAAGATCCGCTGCTTGGCGGCGAGGTATCCGGCCAGGTCGCCGTGCCGGTCGAGATGGTCGGGAGAGATGTTGAGCAGCGCTGCGGCGCGCGGCCGAAAGTGCTCGATCGTCTCGAGCTGGAAGCTCGAGAGCTCGACGACGAAGACCCTGTCGGCCGGTCCGTCCACCACTGCCGCGAGCGGGCGGCCGATGTTGCCGCAGACCTCGACAGCGAACCCGGCGCCGGCAAGGAGCGCCCCGGTCATCGCCGTGGTGGTCGACTTGCCGTTGCTGCCGGTGATGCCGACGACCGTTCCCGCGAGGAACGTCCACGCGAGCTCGACCTCCGCCACGACGGGAAGGCGCCGCTCTGCCGCACGGAGCAGCAGGGGATGGTCGAGCCCGACTCCGGGACTCGCCACGACGGCATCGAGCCCCGCCGGGAGCTCACTCGACGCATCGCAGAGGCGGAGCTCGACGCCCGGATCGCGCGCCAGGTCTTCGACGTCGAGGTCCTCGGCGGCGCGCCGATCGCTCGCCACCACCCCGATGCCGCGACGGCGCAGCAGTCGCGCCGCCGCCGTCCCCGACAGGCCGAGACCGAGCACGAAGACGCGCTCGAGGCGCGCCGGATCGAAAGAATCGCGGAGTCGGCCCGTCATCGCAGTTTCAGGGTCGAGAGTGCGATCAGCGCGAACATCACGGCGGCGATCCAGAAGCGCACGATGATCTTCGGCTCGGCCCATCCGCCGAGCTCGAAATGGTGGTGGATGGGCGCCATGCGGAAGATCCTCTTGCCGCGCAGCTTGAACGAGGAGACCTGGAGGATGACCGAAAGAGCTTCGATCACGAAGAGTCCGCCGACTACCACCAGCAGCAGCTCCTGCTTGGCGAGCACGGCGACGGTGCCGATCGCGCCGCCGAGCGCCAGCGACCCGACGTCGCCCATGAAGACCTCGGCCGGATAGGCGTTCCACCACAAGAAGCCGATGGAGGCCCCGACGAGCGCCCCGCAGAAGACCGTGACCTCGCCGACTCCGGGCACGTAGGCGACCTGCAGGTACTGCGCGACGACACGGTTGCCGGCGACGTAGGTGAAGACGGCGTAGGTTGCCGCCGCGATCAGCGTCGCACCGATCGCCAGACCGTCGAGGCCGTCGGTCAGATTGACCGCGTTCGAGGCTCCGACCAGGACGAGGACCACGAACGGCACATAGAGAATTCCGAGGTTGAGAATCAGGTCCTTGAAGAAAGGAAAGGTCAGCGTCGGTGCGAAGGCGCCCTCGATCGGCATGACCCGCAGAAGCGATCCCGCGAGCGTCGCGACTCCGACCTGGAGCAGGAACTTGGCGCGCGCCGAAAGGCCGAGGTTCTTCCGGCGGCGCACCTTCAGGAAGTCGTCGACGAAGCCGATGGCGCCGAAACCGACGGTGACGCCGATCGCGATCCAGACGTAGAGATTGCCGAGGTTCGCCCACAGCAGCGTCGGCACGACCAGGGTGAAGAGGATGAGCAGCCCGCCCATGGTCGGCGTGCCGGCCTTGACCTGATGGCTCTGCGGCCCGACCTCGCGAATGCTCTGCCCCACCGAAAGCCGGCGCAGCGTCGCGATGAAGCGCGGGCCGAGCAGCAGGGCGAGGAGGATCGCCGTGACGATCGCTCCCGCGGTGCGGAACGTGATGTAGCGGAAGACGTTGAACAGCGCGAACTGCTCGTGGAGCGGATAGAGGAGGTGATAGAGCATCTAAGCCCGCCCCTCGGAGCCGCGCTGCTCGACGATCGCCCGCTCGAGCTCTGCCCGGTCGGAGAACGGGAGGCGCTGCGTGCCGACGATCTGCTCGTTCTCGTGGCCTTTGCCGGCCACCAGGATCGACCATCCGCCGGCCATCGCCACCGCCACCGCGCGCCGGATCGCCTCACGGCGGTCGGGCACGATGCGGTAGTTGCGGTTGGTGCTCGCCTTGAGACCCTGCTCGACCGCGGCGAGAATCGCCAGCGGATCCTCGCTGCGCGGATTGTCGGAGGTCGCGATCGGAAGGTCTGCGA
>JAGPDF010000027.1 GCA_018057705.1 Thermoanaerobaculia bacterium
CAAAGCGGGTCTGCGGTTCTATACTCGGGGTATGCCGGGTTCCGAGATTCGAGAGTTGATCTTCGAGGTGCGGGAGGCGGACGAGGGCGGCTATGTCGCTCGAGCTCTGGGAGAGTCGATCTTCGCCGAGGCCGAGAGCTGGCCGGCCCTCGAGAGCGAGATTCGCGACGCGGTGGAGTGCCACTACGACGCCGGCGACAAGCCAGCGGTCGTGCGACTGCACTTCGTGCGCGATCAGGTTCTCGCGCTCTAGGCTGCGCGCCTCATCCCTGGAGCCAACGTGCGGCTTCCTCGCGACCTGTCTGGTGACGAACTCGTCCGTGCGCTCGGGCGCGTGGGCTATGTCGTGACCCGGCAGTCCGGCTCTCACCAGCGGCTGACGACGATCACCGGAGGGGAGCATCATCTGACCGTTCCGCGACATCGGGCACTCCGCGCCGGAACCGTCGCTGGAATTCTCGCGGACGTCGCCGAGCACCTCGGAATCGAGCGCAACGAGCTGCTCGCCCGACTCTTCGGCTGATCGAAGCCTCGAGCCGGGAGATGCGCGGGGAGCGGGACTGTCGCCGTTTCTTCGGCAGCGTTAGAAACGGGGCGGTCTTCTCTCGGGGGCGCGAAAGAGATTCGTTGCCTGGGCTTCGGGGAGGGGACACATAGCGGGGTTTGGCGGGGTCGCGGGGATGTCACTTCGGCTCGCCCGCAATGTGTCCCCAACTCTTGCAGTCTCGCGCGAGGCTCTTGACAAACGTTTTCTCGAGGACCATACTCCGCCTCCATTTTCGAATTGAAGGAGCACACGTGCCGCGCAGCGAACGAAATTCAAACAGGCATCTCGAGCCAGCCGATCTGAGGAACTTCCTCGGTCAGACGGATCTCCGCGCGCGGAACGCTTGCGCGCAGGGTCTTGTCGTGGAGGCTGCTCTCTAGGGTTCGTTCGAACTGCGTTTCGACGCGACGAGCCTTCTGGGGAGCGATCCTCGGAAGGCTTTTTTGTTTTCCGGCCGATCCATCGAAGGGGGCCGGGACTGCCCGGAGCAGAGCGCCGGGAGGAAGGGAGGGGTGTGCCGGAGCCGTGCGGCGCGCGGGGGGGAGAGATTCTCGAAGCCGCGCGTTCCGAGACGGATTCGAAGCCGGCGGACGCCTCGTGCTCATGCGGGATGGCTAGCTCAGTTGGGAGAGCACCGAGCCATGAACTCGGTCGTCGCGGGTTCGAATCCCGCGCCATTCACAACGTCGCCGGAAGGCGACTCTGCAGGACCCGATCGCGGCGCGAGCGGGATCGAAAAAGTGGAGTCGACTGCGGTCGACTTCATTGAGTTTGCCGGCCTGGCGCGTGTCCTCGTAGCTCGGAGACGCGCGAAACGGGCAACAAGGGTGGGCGCCCTGCGGCTCGGAAGGGAGAGTCTTCCGAACCGGCGGAGCGGCATCGGGTTGAAGGAGTGGGAGACGGCTACCTCCTGCGAACTTCCCTGGTGCTGCTCCGCCGGAGGCGAGGACTCGAACTGCGGGCTCCGCGTCCCGTCTTGGGGCAGGCGATTTCGGTCGCGTCGCGTTCGGTTGTTGTCGAAGAAGTCTTCGAGTTGATTTTCCCCGGACAGGAGGTCCGGGGGTTGCGAGGAAGGAAGGTGCACCATGTCGTTCCTGAAGTGGATTCGAGTGCAGTACGGGCAGCGGGTCGTCGTGTACCGGGATGCGCAGCCGGTCGAGCTGCTGCGGCCGGGGCGGTACCTGCGGATGGCGATCGGCGGCGGGCTCGAGATCGAGCGCTTCTCGACGCGGGATCCGTGGGTGGCCACGAACATGTTGCCGGAGATCGTGCGGGCGGGGCTCCTCGAGGGTGAGGCGGTCGTGCTCGACCTCGTCGATCGGGAGCGGGCGATCGTGCGGATCGACGGCCGGTACGCGGGCGTCAAGGGCAAGGGTGTGTCGGCGGTGTGGACCGCGGAGCGGAAGGTCGAGGTCGAGAAGTACGAGCTCGGATTTTCCTCAAACTCGCCGGACGCTGCCGGCTCGTCGGCTCTCGGCTCTGCGAGCTTTCGGCTCGAGCACCCGTCGCTCGCCGTGATCGTCGAGCTGCCGGGTGCGAAGAGCGAGCTCGACGTCGCGGTCGTCGCTCCGGGTACGACCGGCCTGGTGTTTCGGGACGGGAGGCTGGTGAGCGAAATGGGGGACCTGAGTCCGGGTCTCTATGCCTTCTGGAAGGGCGGCGGCAAGTTCCAGGTCGTCGCGGTCGACCGGCGGGAGCAGGTGCTCGATGTCTCCGGTCAGGAGATCCTGACCGCGGACAAGGTGACCCTGCGGCTCAACGCGCTGGTCGTCTACCGGGTGGCCGATGCGGCGCTCGCGGTGACCACCGTCGAGTCGTACTCGCAGGCGCTCTACCGGCAGGCGCAGCTCGCGCTGCGGGCTGTCGTCGGCACGCGCGACCTCGAGGCGTTTCTCGCCGGCAAGGACGAGGTCGTCGCGGAGCTTCAGAGCCTGCTCGAGAAGCGGTCGCTGGAGCTCGGTCTCGAAGTGCGCGAGGCCGGTATCCGGGACGTCATCCTGCCGGGCGAGATGAAGGAGATCCTCAACCGGGTGGTCGAGGCGAAGAAGCGGGCGGAGGCGATGCTCCTCACGCGGCGGGAAGAGACCGCGGCGATGCGGATGCAGGCGAACACCGCCAAGATCTTCGAGTCGAGCCCGACGCTCATGAAGCTCAAGGAGCTCGAGGTCCTCGAGAAGGTGGCCGAGAAGGCCAACCTGACCGTGGTCCTGGGTGACGGCGGACTTTCGGAGCGGGTGATGAAGCTGGTGTAGGTGCTGCCTCTCCGGGACGGTTTCCGGGGAGGCTTTTTGTGCGTCCGCGCCAGACAGCGCGCCGGAATTCCGTCTTTCCTCTTTCGAGGAGGACGAAACGATGGGAAATCGCGAGCTTCACGAGCGACTCCGGCAGGGGAAGGTGAGGGAAGTCAGCTTCGACGAGTTCAGCGCGCTGGTCGGGGAGCGGGGTTTTCGCTTCGACCGGGCAACCGAGGGTTCCTGGGTCTTCGCGCATCCCGCCCTGCCTGGATCCATCGGCGTGCAGTCCACCGACGGAAAGATCCAGGCCTTCCAGGCGCTGTATCTGCTGCGGATGCTGGAAGAGCACGACATCGCCGCGGGGCATTGAGGTGGCACCGCTACGGTACCAGGCTGCCTTGATTGACATGTACGTAAGTTGCGTATAATCGAATGCGGGCCAGGATCAAGTCGGAAGTTGAGGCCAGGAGGAAGTCATGAAATCGGCAAAGACCCCAGCGCGGCGCGGCAAGAGGCGCGATCTCTTCGCCGAGCTCGATGAAGGAATCCAGGCCCTCGCCGACGAACGCCAAGGGAAGCGCCAAGGCAAGCGCACGCTCCGCACCCATACGATCGAGCTGAAGCCGGCTCCTGAAGTTTCGCCCCGGCAGCTCGTCGAGCTGCGCGAAGAGCTCAACCTGTCGCGCGGCCTGTTTGCCGCCTACTTGCGGACCAACGTCCGCACCCTCGAGAACTGGGAACAGGGGCGGGCGAAGCCCAACGCGCAGGCGGCGCTGCTCATCCGCCTGGTGCAGAGGTATCCCGACACGGTGCAGAGGCTGGCGGCGGTCTGAGCGGAGGTGCGGCGACGGCGCAGGGGGGGGCGGGTTGGCTCGCTGCCCCGAATCGCAAGACGACAGGGCTGAAATTCGTCTTTACCTTCCATGAATGGATCTATGGGGAGAGAAAGCCCTCGGCTCGAAGTTGCGTCGGTCTGGAGGCGGGCCGGCCTGGAGACGTTGATTCCCAAAACGGGTAGAATCGTACCCATTATGGGAAACGTGCGAAAGAAGGCTCCCGGGAGCGGATTGGCGGGGGCGTTGTTCACGCCTGTGCAGCAGCGCGTCCTGGGTCTTTTGTTCGGGCAGCCGGAGCGCCAGTTCGGAAACGGGGAGATCATCAAGTTGGCGAACAGTGGGACGGGGGCGGCGCATCGGCAGTTGCAGCGGCTGGCCGAGGTCGAGCTCGTCACCGTGACCCGGATCGGCAACCAGAAGCACTACCAGGCCAACCCGAAGTCCCCGATCTACGAAGAACTGCACGGCCTCGTCGTGAAGACGGTCGGACTCGTCGAGCCGTTGCGCGCCGCGCTCGCTCCGATCGCCAAGAGCATTCAGATCGCTTTCGTCTTCGGCTCTCTGGCCAAGGGTACCGAGCGAGCTCGCAGCGACGTCGATCTCCTCGTCGTCAGCGACGTACTGTCCTATCCCGATCTCTACGAGGTACTCCCGAGCGCAGAGAGAGCCCTCGCCCGTCCGATCAACCCTACGGTCATGACCGCAGCCGAATGGCAGCGCAAGCGCGCAGGGCGAGATTCCTTCGCCAAGCGGATTGCCGAGGGAGCCAAGCTCTTCGTCGTCGGGGACGAGAATGCTCTCGGTTGAGCTCGAGAATCTCGTCCGGGTGGGAAGGCTCAAGCGAGAGCCGGTCGTTCGAGAGGAGTACGAAGGGCTCATCCGAAATGCGGCAAGGCGTCTCGAAGATGCCGGAAACGACCGTCTCCATGCGGAGAGTCGATTCGATCTCGCCTATTCTGCGGCCCATTCCGTCGCAGGCGCGGCCCTTCGCCGCCTGGGCTACCGGGCATCGGACCGGCAAGTTGTATTCCAGGCGCTGGCTCATACGCTCGGAACATCGGCGTCGACCTGGAGAGTCCTCGCGAAATGCCATGAGCAGCGCAACCGGCGCGACTATGAGGGGATGGAGGCGATCGACGAGCGCCTGTTGCGTGACCTCCTCACGGCAGCCGCCGAGATCCTCCGCGAGATTCAGGATCGCGGCGAGCTCGAGACAACCTGAGAGACTTGTCGTTGGAGACCATCGTCAGCGTGAAGCAAGACTGAGCCAGACGATAGGAATGGAGTCGGGCGTCGCATCGACATCTGAGCGATGCGCCAGGCGGCGGAGAGATTTCGCTTGCTGTTGCGGCAGCGCTAGAAACGGGGCGGTCTTCTCTCGGGGGCTCGAATGAGATGAGTCTCCTCAACGTCGCGAGGGGACACATAGCGGGGTTCGGCGGGGTCGCGAAGTCGCTCCATTGACTCGCCCGCAATATGTCCCCAAATGGGCGGGGTCGCGGGGGCGGTCCGTTGTCTTGCCCGAGATTTGTCCCCAAATGGGACCGGCAGTCTTGCCCTCAGAATCTCTCCAAGTGCTTGTCTCCCCGAATGCCCGCACCGAGGCGCGAGATTCGTACGGCAAATTCCGTCTTTCCTCTTTCGAGGAGGACGACGCCGTGCGGAACTGGAAGCTGCTGGGGCGCATCCGCCGCGGGGAGATGCAGAACGTGGCCTTCGGTGATTTCGTCGCGCTTCTCGAGGAGCTTGGCTTCCGCCTCGAACGGGTGGGTTGCAGGGGACACATAGCGGGTATCGAAGGAGTCTCGAGCGCGTTGCCCTGTTGTCCCCGCAATGTGTCCCCGACAGAGTGCCGGGGAAAGCCAAGCCGTACCAGGTCCGGCAGCTGCTCCGAATGCTGGAGGAATACAATCTGCCCGGGGAGATCGACCGATGAAGGACTACCACATCAACGTCTTCTGGAGCGACGAGGACGAGAGCTACGTCGCTGACATTCCCGATCTCTTTCCCTGTGCGGCTTTTGGCGACAGTCCGGAGGAAGCGCTCGCGGAGGTGCTGGTCGCCAAACAGGTCTGGCTCGAGGCCGCGCGCGAGCACGGACTCTCCGTCCCGGAGCCGACGTATCGGCCCGATGCGAGGCGTGCAGCGGGCTAGGTCGGGGCAGCGCTAGAGACGGGGCGGTCTTCTCTCGGGGGCTCGAATGAGATGGGTCTCCTCCATCTGGAGATGGTCGCGAGGGGACACATAGCGGGGTTCGGCGGGGTCGCGAAGTCGATCCGTTGTCTCGCCCGCAATGTGTCCCCACATGGGCGCGGGCGCGGGGGCGCTGCAGCCTCGCGCCCGCAATGTGTCCCCGAATGGGCGGGGTCGCGGGGGCGGTCCGTTGTCTTGCCTGCAAAGTGTCCCCAGGAGATCGCTCGTCGCAAGATTCCGGGCGTCGAATCCGTCTTCACAGGGCATGGATGAGGCGCTCGGATTCTCTCGGACCTCCTCGAAAGCGCACCTTGACGGTACGTATCCCTTGGGATACGTTGTCTGGTGATCGAGGTTCGCGAGACGGTGGCATTCGCGAGCTGGTTCGCAAGCCTCGAGGACATTCGAGCGCGTTCCAAGGTGCGGGTGCGCCTCCGTCGCTTGTCGCTCGGCAATCCTGGCGATGTCCGCCCGGTCGGGCGCGGGGTCTCGGAGCTGCGAATCGACTGGGGGCCGGGGTTACGAATCTACTTCGTCACGAGGGGCAAGACGCTCGTGATCCTGCTCGGTGGCGGGGACAAGCGCACACAGGCGCGAGACATCGAGCGGGCTTCCGAGCTGGCGTTCCATCTGGAGGAATGAACCGATGAAGGTCGTTCGAACCCGGCGCTGGGATCCGGCGGCGTATCTCGAAACCGAAGCGGAACGCATCGCCTACCTCGAAGCGGCGTTGGAAGACGGCGATCCTGCGGTCGTCGCGGCCGCGCTCGGCGATATCGCTCGCGCGGCGGGGATGACGACGGTGGCGCGCGACGCGGGGCTCGGGCGCGAGAGCCTCTACAAGGCGCTCTCGAAGGACGGGAATCCGGAGCTCGGGACGGTGCTCAAGGTGGTGGCAGCGCTGGGACTGAGGCTCAGGGCGGCGGCGATCGAGTCGGGGCGCGGTACATCCACCACGTGAGGAACGGCGGAACGATTCTGCTGTTCGTGCGGCAGCGAAGGCTCGCGGAGTGGGCAGCGTTAGAGACGGGGCGGTCTCCTCTCGGGGGCTCGAATGAGATGAGTCTCCTCCATCTGGAGATGGTCGCGAGGGGACACATAGCGGGGTTCGGCGGGGTCGCGAAGTCGCTCTATTGACTCGCCCGCAATATGTCCCCAAATGGGCGGGGTCGCTGGGGTGCTCCGTTGTCTCGCCTGCAATGTGTCCCCAGATGTCGATGGTGGCGATGTCTTGCCCGCCAGGTGGTCGGGAGTGCTGGCTGTCTTCGGCCGCGCGACTGCTGGCGTTCGCTGGCGTTACAATTCCGGGCTGGAGCACCTTGAGGGAGACCCTGGCATGAGCGAACCAGTGACGACGGACAAGCAGCGGATGATCCAGCTTCTGGAGGGGCAGCCGGACGACAGCTCCTTCGAGGAACTGATCAAGGAGCTGGCGTTCGATCGCATGGTCGAGAGGGGTGTCACCGACGCCGAGAACGGGCGGACGATCAGCCACGAGGAGTTGGGCCGGAGGATGGCCGCTTGGCAGAAGTAAGGTGGACCGAGGAGGCTGCCGATCGGCTGCACGAGATTCTCGAGTACATCGCGGAAACCAGTCCTCAGGCGGCCACTGAGACGGTTGGTGGAATCTATCGGCTCGCAGAAACCCTCGACCGCTTTCCGGAGCGCGGCTTCGCCTACGAGACGAGATCGGGCCGCTCCGTGCGCATTGTCTTTTACGGCCACTATCGCGTCGTCTACCGGCTCGAGCCGGGCGCATCCGTCACGATTCTGGGCGTCTTTCACGGCGCCATGGACTTGCCGAGGTACCTGCCGTAGCGCTGGCGGGACGGACTGCGCGATCTCGCACGAACGGGTACATTGGGAGTCGCAGTCGACGACCTCGCAGGCGCCGGCGACGGGGGAGCGGTGCATCCACCACGTGAGGAACGGCGGGATCATTCTGCTGTTTGTGCGGCAGCGAAGGCTCGCGGGGTGGGCATCGTTAGAGACGGGGCGGCCTTCTCTCGGGGGCTCGAATGAGATGAGTCTCCTCAACGTCGCGAGGGGACACATAGCGGGGTTCGGCGGGGTCGCGAAGTCGCTCCATTGACTCGCCCGCAATGTGTCCCCAGATGGGCGGGGTCGCGGGGGCGTGGCACTGGCGCGCCCGCGATGTGTCCCCGAATGGGCGGGGTGGCGGAGGCGCGGCACTGTCGCGCCCGCGATGGGTCCCCGGCGATCTGGAATAGCTCCGGGGACGTGGACGGGCCCTCCGGTGTCCCTTCCTCCGTCGCTTTGACGTAACAGACAATCGAACCCAACTTCCCGGAGAAACCTCATGCGCAAGTCCATGTTTCTCGCCTTCGCCCTGGTTCCCGTATTCGTTGGCGCTCTCGGCTGCCAGTCGAAAACGGCACCCGCTCCGCCCGCCCCTTCGGCGGCGACCGATTCGAAGATGGCGCCGATCGAGTCCACCGCGCCGCCGGCCACGGCTGGCGTCATCGGAGTCGCCGCCTGCGACGAGTACTTGAACAAGTGGGAGACCTGCCTCGCGACGAAGGTCACGGGGGACGCTCGCGAGCAGGTGAAGGTGGCGCTCGATGCCACGCGGGACGCCTGGAAGCGGGCAGTGGCGACGCCGGAGGGGAAGGCTGGGCTCGCGGCGGCCTGCGAGCAGGCGGCGGAGCTCGCGAAGATGCAGGTTGCGGCGTACGGCTGCAGCTGGTGAGCGACCGCTAGCGGAAGAAATGGGGACTGTCCCCAATTCTTCTGGTCCGCGCTAGGGGGACCACTCCGAGAGGTCGCCTTCTTCGTCGAAGTCGGCGGCGAAGATGAGGGCGTCGGAGATGAAGAGCTCTTCGCGGCCGGGGACTTCGGAGTCGGCTTCGTAGAGGATGCCCATGCCGTCCGGGGTCGGTTCGAGGTCGAACTGCTCGTCGATGACGCCGCCTCCGGCGGTGGGGGTGAGGCTCAGCCGGCGCGGCAGGGGCTGCAGGCCGTCGGTGCGGGTGGCCCAGAGATGGAGCGGGCCGCCGTCGATCGCCGCGAGGAAGAAGAACTCCGAGTGGTCGGGCGTCACGCCGGTGAGGACGCCGAGCTCGACGCTCCCCCACAGGATGTTGTAGAGATTGTTCGGCGTGGAGGTACCGTCGTTCGCCACCGTCCAGAGCGCGAAGTCGTTGGGAACGGAGAAGTCGGCCCGGAAGATGGAGCGCACCGGCAGGATCACGCCGGGCCCGGAGAGCAGGGTCTCGGCGACCAGGATCGGCCACTCGGCGCTCGCCGGCCCGCCCCGGGGGGCGCCGCGCAGCTCGTCGATGAAAGTCCCCGCGGCATCGCCCACCCCATAGACGACGATGTCGTCGAAGAGGCCCCCGAAGACCGCGGACTCGGCGGCGACGAGCGGGCGATTCAGGCGCACGCCCGAAGCCGAAGGGCCGAGGATCGGCACCGAGAAGACCTCGCGGCGTTCGTCGACCGCCCAGTCGGCCGAATAGACCACGGTTGAACCGTCGGCCGAGATCTCGTACGCGTTCACGTCGCCGTTGGCGACGAGCCCGGTGTTGAGCTTGACCGGCGGCGCCCCGCCGGCCGTTGGCACCGAGTAGAGCTCCTCCTTGCCGTCGGTATCGCGGTCGGCCTGGAAAACGACGCGCGAGCCGTCCGCGGTGACACTCCAGACATCGTTGACGTTGCCGCCGACGACCGGCACGTCGGCGATACGGATGGCGTTGCCGGCGGGGCCGGCGACGTCGGCCGACCAGAGCTCGTTCGCGGGCTCCGTCGGCGCGTCCCTGAGGACGAAGAGGACGCGGGCGCCGCCGGGCGCGAGCCTCGGCGCCCCGGCTCCTCCCGTGCCCAGGATCGGAGGCGTCAGGCGGACCTTCGCCCCACCGGCGAGCGGAACGCTCCAGATCTCGAAGGGGTCTGTCGAGCCGGCGCGCCGCTGGAAGACGACCCGCGAGGGCGTCACCGCGAAGTTGAGCGTTTGGCCGTCGTCGTCGAAAGGCCCGTCGAGGCCGACCGCGGCGGACGAGCCGTCGACCGGCGCCGAGTAAAGCGTGTGCTCCAGGGCTCCGAGTTGGGAAAGGTTGAAAAAAATCCGATTACCGTCGGCGGAAAACTGCAGGGTGTAGGAGAACACGTCCTGCGAACCCGCGAGCGGCGGGGAGAGTTTGACGCCGTCGGCGGCGGTGCCGAGTAGCGGCACGGTGTAGAGCTCGTAGCGGTCGGAGACCTCCTGCGCGGCGGTGTAGAGGACGTATTTCGAATCGGGTGAGAAACGCACGACCTCGAACGCGTCGCCGGGCGCGAGAGTGCCCGAAAGCCGCTTCGCCGGGCCGCCCCACCGCCGCGCCGCCCAGAGGGCGTGGGCGTTGTTCACCTCGGCGTCCTGCACCCAGACGATCCACTCGCCGTCGGGCGAGACTCGTTGGTTCGACGCGGATGAGAGCCAGTAGACGTCGCTGCCCACGACCGCGGGCCCGCTGACCTTGTGCACCCGGCGCTCGACCGCGCCGGCGCCCGCGGCACCGAAGGCGACCACGGCGGCTACGCAGAGGCAGGCGAGGGTGAGAGTGAGGTGCGGTGTCGGGAATCGGGCGCGGAATTGTGCGCGGATTCGTCCGGCGAAGAGAGTCGGCATCTTGGTCCTCCTAAGGAAGAAACGTCGTTGGAGGGCGGAAGGCGACAGACCGACCTCGGGGGCGCTAGAGACGGGGCGGTCTTCTCTCGGGGGCGCGAAGGAGATGAGTCCTCCTCGCGGCGCGGGGGGACACATCGCGGGGTTCGGCGGGCTCGCGGGAAGCGCACTTCGGCTCGCCCGCAATGTGCCCCCAAGGCTCCGATGCGTCCCCAACGCTCGCTCGCAATGTGTCCCCAACTGCTCCAACTCTCGGGTGCGAGATAGCGGGGCGAAATTGCGTCCTTACTCTTTCGAGGAGGACGAGACGATGGAAAATCGAGGGCTTTACGAGCGCATCCTGCAGGGGAAGGTCCGCGAGGTCGGCTTCGACGAGTTCCGCGCGCTGGTCGAGGCGCGGGGATTCCGGTTCGAGCGGTTCGAAGGGGACGATTGGATCTTCGATCATCCCTCTCGGCCCGAGACCCTGGGCGTGCAGGCGCGGGGCGGGAAGATCCAGGCCTTTCAGGCGCTGTTCCTGCTGCAAATGATGGAGACGCAGGACTTCGCTTCGGCGGGGTGAGCGGTCGGGGGGCGGGAGAACTCGGGGACAGCCTCCAGTTCTCGGCGGCGGGAATGGAAAGCGGGGCGGTCTCGGGAGAAAGGGGGACAGTCCCATCTCCGCCGCAAGACGTTCGCACCCACAGGGGTTCCTTTTGGAGTCCCCGCGGGGTCCGAGTCGGGTGGGTGTACCCTGTCTCCGCAGAGATCCGGGAGGCGCTATGGCGAAATCGCTCCGATTCGCATCGATGATCCTCGTGATGCTGGCTCTCATCGGCACTTCGGCGTTCGCGGGGGCGAAAGAGCGCGCGTCGTCGGCATCGCCGGCATCGCCAGAAGCCGTGACGATGGATCGCCTCCGCGTGATCGCTGCCGCGCTCCAGTCCTTCGTGAACGACGCGACATCCGGCGAGCATCGGCTGGAAGGGGCACCGAGCGACTGGGTGCTCTCAAGCCAGCCGTCGAAGCTCGTCCGCATTCCCGCGGTGAACGAGCTGCTGACCTACCGCGAGCTCTTCGAGCTGTTCAATCCGCGCGAGGAAGCCAGTTACCTGCGCGATATCCCGGAATACGACGGTTGGGGCAAGCGCATCGAGGTCCATTACGCGGAGGAGAAACTTCTCGCGGCGCGCGTCTTCAGCGTTCGAAGCTCGGGGGCGAATGGGCGATTCGACGGCGATGTCTATGAGATCGGCGGATTCCTGCCGGGGTCGGCGACGGATGACATCGTCATCGCCGACAAGCGCTTCGTTCGCTGGCCGTTGGGAACGCCCGAAGCCGACCGCGACGTGAAGCCGAGCGCCGGGCCGGACTGGAACCGCCTGAACAAGGTCGAGCCCGGGGGCGGAAGTTTCTCCCCGCTGGATCGGTGAGCAGCGGCAATCTCCGGCGCGCCGGGCGTTGAGTCGGAGGTTGCGGGGGCGGGCGGGGTAGGGGGCATCGCTAGAGACGGGGCGGTCTTCTCTCGGGGGCGCGAAGGAGATGGGTCTCCTTGGCGGCGCGAGGGGACACATAGCGGGGTTCGGCGCGCTCGCGGGAAGCGCACGTCGGCTCGCCCGCAATATGTCCCCCATTGGCGGGAAGGGCACTTCGGCTCGCCTGCGGTATGTCCCCTATTGGCGGGGAGGGCAGTTCGGCTCGCCCGCAATGTGCCCCCCACTCGCAGCGTTGGCCGCAGCGGGAGACCTGGACTCTCTCCATTTCTTCTCTGGGGCGCGGCGAGAGACAATCGTCGCGTGAAGCCCTCCGACGACGTTCGCAGCCGGCACGACGCCATTTACTCCGATCCTGCGGTCCCAGCGTTTCGCTTCTGGCAGCTCGCGCCGCGGCTGTGGGCGGGGAGGAATCCGCTCTCGGAGCAGGATCTGCGGAATCTCCTGGAGCGCGGGGTGACGCATGTTCTCGATCTGCGCGAGGAGGCGGAGTGGGTGGGGCCGTGGCGGGTCGGCATCGAGGCGGTCGCGCTCGCGGGTGAGGTCGGCATCGAGCGGATGCACTTGCCGATCGAGGACTGCTCGCCGCCGAGCGCGGCGGCGTTCACGCAGGCGGCGGCGTGGCTCGATGCGCGCTTCGACGAGCCGGGGTCGGTGGTCTTCGCGCACTGCCGCGCGGGGATGCAGCGGACGCCGACGATCCTCGCGGCGTGGCTCGCGCGGCGCGAGGGGATCGCGTTCGACGCGGCGGTGCGTCGCCTGCAGGCGAACGGCTATCGCGGGGAGCCGATGCCGGAGCAGTGGCGGGCGGCCGAGAGTTGGCTCGCGAGTCGCGAGGGGAAGCGCGCGTGAGCGCGCGCGAGCTCCCCCTCGCCAGTCGCGTGCGCGGTTGTCTCCTGGCCGGCGCTCTCGGCGATGCGCTCGGGGCGCCGATCGAGTTCATGAAGTGGCCGGCGATCCGGGCGAAGTGGGGCCCGCGGGGGCTCACGCACTTCGCGCCCGCGTATGGCGTCGTCGGAGCCGTTGGAGCCAGGGGAGCGATCACCGACGACACGCAGATGACGCTCTTCACCGTCGAAGGTCTGATTCGCGCGGAGGTGAGACTGGCAGCACGCGGGCTCTGTCATCCGCCCGCGGTCGTGCTCCACGCCTACCTCCGCTGGCTGTGGACTCAGGGCGGTAGCTGGAAAGAGGCCGGGCGGGAGATCTGGAGTGAAGAGCAGCCGGAGCCGGACGGATGGCTCGCGCGGGAGCGCTTCCTGCACGCCCGCCGGGCGCCGGGCAATACCTGCCTCGGCGCACTGCAGAGCCGCGGGGACCGCGGAGGTCCGGCACAGAACGACTCGAAGGGTTGCGGCGGGGTCATGCGCGCCGCGCCGGTCGGGTTCCTTTTCGGTCGGGAGCGCGGCGTGGGCAAGGACGGCGCTGCGGAGGCCTTCGCCATGAGCGTCGAGATCGCGGCGCTGACCCATGGGCACCCGAGCGGGCAGCTGCCAGCCGGCGTGCTGGCGGCGGTCGTCCATGGCGTGGCGCACGGGGGACGGACGCTGGACGAAGCGCTCGATGTGGCGACCGGGTTGTTGCAGAGGCAGCCCCGGCACCGGGAGACGCTGGTGGCGCTCGAAGCGGCGCGGCGGCTTTCGCTCGCGGGCGAGCCCTCCGCCGAGCGTGTCGAATCGCTCGGCGAGGGCTGGGTGGCGGAGGAGGCGCTGGCGATCGCGGTCTATGCCGCGCTCTCACATCCCGAGGATCAGCGCGCCGCGCTGGTGCTGGCGGCGAACCACTCGGGCGACAGCGATTCGACGGCGGCGATCTGCGGGAATCTTCTCGGAGCGGTGCTCGGCGAAGGGGCGCTGCCGGGGGATTGGTTGGAGGAGCTCGAGGGGCGTGAGGTGATCACGCAGCTGGCGGACGATTTCGCACGGCAGCTCGAGGGGAGGGCACCGGATCTCGGGGAGTACTCGGAGAGGACACCGGAGGCGGATGCCTGGTGGGAGCGGTATCCGGGGTGGTGATCGGGGGGCGTTTTCTCGGGATTCTGAGAGACGGGGCGGTCTTCTCTCGGGGGCGCGAAAGAGATGAGACTTCGCTGCCGTGGGGAGGGGACACATAGCGGGGTGGGGCGGGGTTCTCGGGATGGCACATCGGCTTGCCCGCAATGTGTCCCCCAATGTCCCTCGGCTTGCCCGCAATGTGTCCCCCAATGCGGGCGATGTGTCTCTTCGCCTTCTGTCCCCTGGTGGGGGTTCCTGGCGTTCTCAGGAGGGATGGGAACCGGACGGGCGTGGGGTGCTGAGGGGTGAAGCCGCCGAAGGCGTCGAACGGTCCGAAGGGATCGAAGGTACCGAAAGCACCGAAGGGCTCGATGCGGCAGAAGCTGGCGTCGATCGCTTTCTGGGACGCCTTGCGGCGGCGCTATCCGGTCGCGTCGCATTGGGAGCTGGTGCGCCAGGGGAGCGGTGTGCTGGCGGCGAACCTCCTCGCGGCGCGGGCGCTCGTGCGTGGGGAGATGCGGCCGTGGGAGCTCGTCGTGCTGGTCGCGTTCGAGGCGATCGCCTACTCCCTCGTCGCCTGGATTCAGTTGCAGTTCGTGCCCCCCACGGCACGGCCGGAGGCGGAAGAGAAAAGCCTCAGCCTCGTGGCGCGGCTCCCGGCGCTCGCCTTCGGGCTCTTCTGGCTCGTCTGTGTCTACGGCCTCGTCTTCGGCTTTCTGCTGCGTGACCTGGGGCCGTTCCTCGCCGCGGTGCGCGAGCCGCTCGCCTATCTCGAAGAGAGTGCCATCCGTTGGCCGCTCGCGGTCGCCATTGCGGGGCTGCTCCTCGACGCGATCGCTGACCGCCGGTTCTGGCTCCACCATGGCGG
Source organism: Thermoanaerobaculia bacterium (assembly GCA_018057705.1). Classification (NCBI taxonomy): domain Bacteria; kingdom Pseudomonadati; phylum Acidobacteriota; class Thermoanaerobaculia; species Thermoanaerobaculia bacterium. Next base: position 14,769 of record JAGPDF010000027.1, read on the forward strand.
GACGTTCGTGAGCACCCCGGCCTTCACGGCGATGGCGCGCTGGCTCACCCTGTTCCTCGGCGGGATCCCGTTCTTCGTGCCGTTCGCCGCCGGTGGCTGGGGCGTGGCGCAGGCCGCGAAGGCGATCGAGCGAATCGACCGGCGCCATCCGCTCGGGCCGAAGCGCGGCAGGTTGCCGGCGGTGATCCTCGTCCTGCCGGTCCTGGGGCTCGGGCTCATGATGCTGGTCGGCTGGCTGATGCAGGCCGGCGAGCTCGGCTGGACGATCGGCTACTGCTCGGCGAAGTTCGCGAGCGAGATGCTGATTCTCGGCGTACCGCTCCTCGCCGAGCGGGCGAGCCGCGAAGAGAGGGCAGAGCTCGGGTAGGGGCAGAGATCCTCACCGGCGGGTGCCGGCTGAAACCGCGATGCATCCAAGTGAGTGGGTGGCCGATCGCGGATCCTGGATCGGCCCGGGGAGCTTCCATGCATCTGGCGGAGATCTGGCGGTATCCGGTGAAGTCGATGGCGGGGGAGGAGCTCGAGGAGGCGGAGCTGACAACGTCGGGCGTCGAAGGCGACCGGCTCGTTCAGGTGCGAGTCGGCGACCACCTCGTCACGGCGCGCAGCCGGCCGCGGCTCCTCGGGCATCGGGCGCGACTCGGCGCCGACGGCGAGATCCGCGTCGACGGGCGGCCTTGGAGCGATCCGGCGGTCGCGGCGGACGTCGAGCGCGCCGCGGGCGCCGGGGCGCGTCTGGTGCGGACGAGAAATGGGGACAGTCCCCAATTCTTCGAGCGCTTCGACATCCTGCCGCTCCTCGTCATGACGGACGGCGCCATCGCGGAGATCTCGAACGCGTCGCTCGCCGCCGGCTCGGTCGAGACCGACCGCCGCCGGTTCCGGCCCAACCTGCTCCTCGCCGGGGTGCCCGGACTCGCCGAGCGCGGCTGGGAGGGGCGGCGGCTGCGGATCGGAAAGGCGGGTCAGCCAGACGCGGTCGTGGTGGCGCTCGCCGATCTCCGCGGGCGCTGCGTCATGACGACGTTCGATCCCGACACCCTCGAGCAGGAGCCGCGCGTGCTGCGCACCGTCGTGGAACGGACCGGCGGCGTCCTCGGACTGAACGCCGAAGTCGTGCGGGGCGGCCGGGTTCGGGTCGGCGATCCGGTGGAGTTGCTGCGCGGGTGAGGTTGCGTGGCAGCTTTGCCGGCTGCTTTTTCCTGGGATTGTGAGAGACGGGGCGGTCTTCTCTCGGGGGCTCGAAGGAGATGAGAGTTCGCTGCCGCGGGGAGGGGACACATAGCGGGGTGGGGCGGGGTTGCGGAGAGGGCGCGTTGGCTTGCCCGCAATGTGTCCCCTGGTGTGGGCTGAGATTCTGAGAGACGGGGCGGTCTTCTCTCGGGGGCTCGAAGGAGATGAGATTTCGTTGCCGCGGGGAGGGGACACATAGCGGGGTGGGGCGGGGTTGCGGGGAGGGCGCGTCGGCTTGCCCGCAATGTGTCCCCCGGTGTCATCGAGTGTTTCCCAGTGTCCTCGAGTGTCCCCCGGTGTCCCCCGGTGTCCCAAGGTGTCTCCAGGTGTTCGGCGGGCCGGCCTTCACCTTGCCGGGCCGATCCGGTTCTGGATCCAGGCCAAGTCTTGCCTCTGGAGAGATGGCGACGGTTTCGATTCTTTTCCGCTTGCGGTGTCGGGTGGGAGGGGCGGATCTCGATGAAGGGAATGTCGGGCCGGTACGGCGTCTATGGCCCGCTCCGGGTCGTCGGCCCGGAGTCGACACTTCCAGGGAGGCATCGTGAAGCGAAGCCCATCCGCAGTTGAACGTTCATCGAAGAAGCGAAGCGCTCGGGCTCCAATGGCCGTGGGGCTCGTCTGCGCCCTCGGATTTTGCGCTGCGCCGATCCGGGCGGGCGGGCCGCCGGACTGCCTCCCGGGAACGCTGGTCACCTTCCCCGCGACGGGCGCGATCGCGCTGTACAACGTCCCTGCGAACGCGACCGAGCTCCGCGTGGAGTTGACCGGCGGCTCCGGCGGCGACTCCATCCCGGATCTTTCGGCGGTCGCTGCGGACGTCGACGTTTCGCATGTCGGCTCGACCGTCGACCGGGCGCCACTCGCGCTCGAAGGCCAGGGGAACCGCCTCGGCGGTCGGGGCGTCCATGTGGTCGCGATCTTCGAGGTCGCCCCGCCGTTGGCGCTCCAGGTGATCGCAGGCGGCCAGGGGGGGGCGGGGAACCCCGGTTTCGGCGCGGGAGGCGGCGGTGGGAGCTTCCTCTTCACGCCCGCCGGCGAGCTCTACCTTGCGGCAGCGGGCGGGGGCGGCGCGGGACTCTCGCAAGACGGCCAGGACGGCAACTTCTCCCCGGACGGAGGTGCCGGCAGCGGGCCGACCGGAGGAGCCGGTGGCACGAACGGCCTCGGCGGCGAGGCCGGCGGCGAGAAGGGCGGCAACGCCGGCGGCGGCGCGGGCTTCCTCGGCGACGGTGGCGACGGCATCGGCTTTGTCTCGGGATTCGGCGGCCACCGCATTTCGAGCCCGGGAGACGCCGCGGGCGGGGCCGGATCGGTCTCGGGCGGCGATGGCGGCTTCGGCGGCGGCGGCGGCGGCGCCGGGCCGTCCGGCGGCGGGGGCGGCGGCTACAGTGGCGGCGGCACCGGCCTCGGCAAAGAGGGCGACGGCGGCGGCGCCGGCGGCACCTTGGTCGCCCCGAGTGGCGCGACGTTCGTGATGGAGCCTGCACCGATTCCCGGCGCCGGCTCGGTCGAGATCTGCGTCAGCGCCGAGCAGCAGGGAGAGCCCGCCGAGGTCCCGGCGCTCTCGCCGCTCGGCCTCGCGGCGCTCGCGGCGCTGCTCGCGCTCGCAGCGCTCGCAAGGATGGTCGCTCTGCGGCGGCGTGACCTGGAAGCGCCGCGCTAGAAGGACCTTCCCACCCGGTTCGTATCGTGGGGACTCGCCGCGGCTCTCGTCGGTCCTCGCTGGCGACGAGGCGCCATCTCCCGGGGCTCGAAGGAGACCGATCCGAAGGTCTCCAAAGTGGATGTAAAACGGAACCGAAATGGATATACTAGAGCGGAAGGAGGGCCCCATGGCGACCCTGACGCTCAAGAACGTGCCGGACGAGTTGGTGGGGCGGTTGAAGCAGGAGGCGAAGCTCAGCCGGCGGAGCCTGAACCAGGAGGCGCTGGCGCGGCTCGAGCGCAGCCTGGTGGCCCGGCAGCAGACCGGCGCGGAGAAGGTCGCGATCATGAAGGCGGCGCGGGCGCGCCTCGCGCACTTGGCACCGCTCACCGACGACTTCCTCAGCCTGGCCAAGAACGACGGCAGGCCTTGATCGTCGTCGACACGAATCTGCTCGCCTACGCCGTGCTCGCCGGGGAGCACTCCGAACTGGCGGAGCGGGTCGCGCTGCGCGACTCCGATTGGATCGCGCCGGCGCTCTGGCGGCACGAGCTGGCCAACATCCTCGCGACCGCGATGCGCGTCCGCGGACTGTCGCTGACCGAGGCCCTCTATGCTTTCGCCGCGGCGGAGCGTCTGGTCGTCGACGCGGAGATCGAGCCCGAGCTCCCGGACCGCCTCGAGCTCGCGGCGCGCGGCAAGATCTCCGCCTACGACGCCGAGTTCGTCGCCGTCGCGCTGCGCCTCGACCTGCCGCTGGTCACCGCCGACCGCCGCCTCGCGCAGGCCTTTCCGAAGGCGGTGCTCCGGATCGAGGAGTTCGTCGTCGAGTAGGAACTGCGCCGGGCTAGTTGTAGCCCAGGCGGGCGAGGAAGGTCGCCATCGAGATCTCTTCGACCGGCTCGGCTTCCATGTCGCGGCCCATGACCCGCACGGTCGCGTTCGGGCCGACGAGATCGAGGAGGTCGTCGAGCCAGCCGGCGCGCGCGAGCTCCGGCAGACTCTCGGGGCGCAAGCCCACGATCGCCTCGACCCCTCCGGGCTGGCTGGCGAGCTCGCGGCAGAGAGGGCAGTCGTCGAATCCCGAGCCCTGCCCGACCAGGGTGATCCACCCCTCCTCGGCGGACAGCAGGCCTGCAGGGATCGATGCGCGGCGGCGGCGGCGGTTGTTCTGGTGCATACGTCCTCCCGGAAGGTTGCTTCTACGAAGTGAAAGACGCATTCGCGCGGTGCTATCTGGCAGCTTTCGCCGGGGACCGTCCCCGGCGAGGGCTCCGTCCGATAGTCTCCACGCCATCCATGGCCCGGGTTCTCGCTGCGCCTGCGATCGTTCGCCTGCTCGAGCGCGAGCCCGGGCTGGCCCCGGCCGTCGAGAGCGTGCTCGAACGCGGTGCGGCGCTTCGCGCCGCGGCGCGACGGGCCTACGCGGATGCGGTGCCTGCGGGGCCGCCCGGGGGCGAGGCGGCACGGGCTGCCTCGGCCGAGCTCGCCGCCGCGGTCGCGGCGCTGGAGGAGATCACCGGGCGGAAGAACCTCTCGCCGTTCGGCCTGGAGCTCGACCGGGCGATCGAGCGCTTCCACCGGGCGGTGGCGGCGGCTCGGGCTGCACGCCACGCCTTCACCCCGCGGCGCGTCTTTCGTTCGGCCGAGGCGCAGCGGGCGCTCTCGCAGGCGCAGTGGCTGTTCACGCGCGCCTGGGGGGCGCTCGAGAAGGCGGCCTCGGGCCGGTCGCTCCGCGCGCTGCCCTGGCGGCTCGAGCTCTGCTCTCACCTCGACCCGGAGGCGCCTTTCGACGAGCTCGAGATCGCGGGACACGAGCTCCCCGGAACCCCTGCCGCGAAGCGCCCGTGGGGCGAGCGCTGCGTGCTCTCGGGCGAACCGTTCCTGATCGATCGCAGCCGCGAGCCGCTCGTTCGCTATCGCTCGCTCGAAGCGGCCCATCACGTACTCTCGCCTGCCAGCCACCGACTCGTGGTGCGGCTCCGCGCGGCGCTCGCCCGGATTCCGGAGGAGGCATCGGGATCGCCGGCGAGGGGGGCGCCTTCGGCCATCAGCGCGCTGCGGCGGTCGTTCGGATTCCTGTTCGAGGAGTACCTGGCCGAGCCGAGCCACCCGACCTTCGCCCGCCTCGGGCTGCTCGACTTTCCGGCGCTCGCCGTCGGACTCAACAACCTCCTCGTCGCCTGGGCGCACCGGCCGCTGTTCGGGACTCTCGCGCGCCTCCAGATGCCGGGAGACGGGCCCTACGCCTGGCGGAGCTACGCCGAGGTGCGGCGCGATGCCTTCGCCCTGGCGCGCTCCTGGGAGCGGCTCGGCGTTCCCGCGGAGGCCTCGATCGGGATCCTGGTCGACGCGAACGCGCCGGAGTTCTATCTCGCCGAGCTCGCGGCGGTCCTCACGCGCCGCACTTCGGTGGGGCTCCCGGCCTCGCTCTCCGCCGAGGCGCTCGGCGGCATCGCCGGCCGCGCCGGGCTCGGGCTCGTCGTCGCCGACCGCCGCGGCCTCGAGCTCCTGCGCGCGCCGGGGTTCGCAGCGGCGCGCGGCGCTCTTACCGCGACCGCAGCGGTCGCCGGGGTCATCGGCTTCGGCGATGCGTTGCCTGAGTTGCAACACGACGAACGCTCTCTCTCGACATTGCTGGACGACGCTCGAAGTGACCCGGGTCTCGCGTCCTGGCGGGCCGCTTCGGGACTCACGCTCGCGACCGGAATCCTGCACGACGACGCGCCCGGCCATGCGCGGGCGCGCGAGCTCGGCATCGTGGAGGATGGCGCCGAGGACCTCTTCACCATCCTGTTCACCTCGGGCAGCACCGGACTGCCGAAGGGGACGCTCGCGACGCGCCGGCGGTGGGCGGAGGAGATGTGCGTCGAAGTCGACCTCTGGCCGTACGTCGGCGCCTCGTTCCAGCCGTCGGCGATCGCCGGCGACCGCGGCTCGGTCTGGCGCGCGCTGACCAACGGCGGCCGGGTCGGTTTCACGCGGCGCGGCGCGGAGCTCTTTCACGACCTGCGTCGGCTGCGCCCGACGCTCTTCGACGTGCCGCCGGTGATCTGGAACACGCTCTACGGCGAGTACCGGCGGGCGATCGCCCGGCCCGATCTCGACGCCGCGGAGGTCGCCCGGATACGGCGCCGCTTCCGCGACGCGCTCGGCGGCCGCATCGCTTTCATGGCGACCGGCGGGGCGCCGAGCGACGAGGGCGTGCGGCGCACCATGGAGACGCTCTTCGGCGTGCCGATGTCCGAGGGTTACGGCACCACCGAGACCGGCTTCATCGCCAGAAACGGTGTCCTGCTGCCGGGCATCGAGTACCGGCTCATCGACCGGCCCGAGCTCGGCTTTACCGCGGCCGACCGGCCGCTGCCGCGGGGCGAGCTCGCGGTGCGCACGGCGCGCTCGACGGCGCGGTATCTGGGCGCCGAGGCGCGCGATGCATCCGAGTTCACCGCCGACGGTTTCTTCCGCACCGGCGACCTGGTCGAGCTCGGCCCAGGCCGGCGGGTGCGCGTCGTCGGGCGCTCGAAGCTCACCTTCAAGCTCGCCGGCGCGGAGCTCGTCTCGCCCGAAGAGCTCGAGCGCGTCTATTCACGGAGCGAGTCGATCGAGCAGATCTGGATCACCGCCGCGCCCGGCGCGGCGCGGGTCGTGGCCGTCGTGGTGCCGCGCCGCGACGGCGTCGACGAGCGCGAGCTCACCGACGAACTGCTGCGCGTCGCCGGGGAGGCGGCGCTGCGTCCCCACGAGCGGGTGTCGGGAGTGGTCGTCGCGCAGCGCGAGGGCGGCGCCTCGCCGTGGACCGTGGAGAACGGGCTGCTCACCCCGTCGTTCAAGATCCACCGTCGCGCGCTCGGCGAGCGCTATCGCGAGGCGATCGCGAGCGCCGTCGCCGGCGTGGCCGGTATCGCAGCCAGCGCCGGCGTCGCAGCCAGCGCCGAGCCCGGATGGAGTGGCGCGGTCGGAGCGGATGCGAGCTCCACGGAGAAAGCTCTCACAAGGGACGAAGGCGCGGCCGCCGAGAGTCTGCGCGCGATGACCGCTATCGTCGCCATCGTCGCAGGGGTCTTGCGCCGGCCGCGCGAGACGATCGACCTCGAGCTCTCGTTCGCCGAGCAGGGGGGCGACTCGCTCGCCGCGCTCGAGCTGGCGATGCGGATCGAAGAGGTCTTCGGCGGCAAGGAGCGGCTCGACGAGGCGGTGCAAGCGGCCTCGGAGACGCTCGCCCGGCGACCGCTCCGCGAGCTCGCCGCCTGGCTCGCACCGGCGCGCCGCAGGGCAGACGACGGCGAGAACGACGGCGTGGACGACGCCGCTGGGCACGCCGCGGGCCACGAAGCGACCACCGTCCTTTCTTTGTCCGGTCCTTTGCCGGAATCGGTTGCGAACGCACCGCAATCGGCCAGCGACGACGAGCTCGCGCTGGCGAATCGCGACGCGGTCGATGTGCCTGAGATCGGCAAGACCGTCCCCCAGGCGACCTCGCGGGACGTTCTGCTCACCGGCGCGAACGGCTTTCTCGGCGTCCACCTCCTCACCCTCCTCGCGCGCACCCTCCCTGCGGGCGCGCGCGTTTTCGCCATCGTGCGGGCGGCGAGCGACCGGGCGGCCTGCGAGCGCCTGCGGGCGGCGGTCTCTGCCGCCGGCCTCCCGGAGACCAGCCTCTCTCCCGATCCGCGCGACCGGTCGGCGAGGGTAGTCGGAATCGCCGGCCGACTCGATGCGCCGCAGTTCGGGCTCGATGCTGGGCGCTGGCAGGAGCTCGCCCGCGAGGTGGGGATGGTCCTCCATGTGGCGGCGAGCGTCACCGGCGCGAGCGGCTACGCGGCGTTGCGCGCGACGAACGTTCTCGGCACCCGTCGGGCGCTGGAGCTCGCCACCACGGGGACCCTCAAGGCGTTTCACCTCGTCTCGTCGCTGAACGTCTCGCTTCTGGTCGCCGGACCGGGGCGCGGGATCGCCGCCGAAACGACGCCGGTGCCCGAGCGCCTGTCGCGGGAACAGTTCGACGCCAACAGCGGCTACGCGATCACCAAGTGGGTCGGGGAGCGGATGGTGGAGGAGCTGGTACGGCAGATGGGTGGGAGGGGTGACCGCTTTCGCGCTTCGATCAGCCGCCCGGCGCTCCTCTCCTGGTCGCGCGCGACCGGCTACGCCAACGATCACGACTGGCTGACGCGGGTGCTCTCGTCCTGCCTCACGACGCGGTCGATTCCCGGTCCGCCGGAGGCCGGCGTCCCGGGGTGGATCCCGGAGACCGAGACCTCGGCGCGCGGCCTCGATCTCGTGCCGATCGATTTCGCGGCCGAGGCGATCGCCTGCCTCGCCGAGCGGACGCGCGAGGCGCCGGGGATCGGCGGCAGCGAGGCGATCGGCGCGAGCGGCGCGATCGGCGCGAGCGGCGCGCCGGTCTTTCACGTCTCGAATCTCGCCCCGGGCGAGCGCGGGCTGGTGACACTGCCGCGGCTGCTCGATCTGCTCGTTCTGGCGGATCTGGAAGTGCGGGCCGGGCTGGCACCCGGCTCGCTCGAGCCCGTCGAGCCCCTCCAGCTCGTCACGCCGGCCGAGTGGCGATCGCGGGTCGAGGCGACGGGCGCCGCGGCGCTCGCCATCCTCCCGCAGTTGCGGCAGTCGATCCCCGCGCTGCCGCGGACGCCGACCGCCCGCTTCCGCGCGGTGGTGGGGGAGGCGCTCTCGGACCCCGGGGTCGACGTCGCGACGCTCGCCGCGTTCGTCCGGGCGCATCGGAGCCAGGCCCCCGGCGGTCCCCTTTCCGGGGCACCGAGCCGCCCGGCGCTCGGCGCGAGATAGGATCCGGCTACCGTTCTGGAGGGCGCCCGCGACCATGGCGAAAAGTGAAACGTCGATCGATTCGGGAGTGCTGGACGAGTTGAACCGGCTGGGTGCCGCTCGCGTTCCGATCGCGGGTTGGCTCGCGGGCCTCGAGGCCCGGCGCGAGAGCGTTTCGGAGCCGGTCTACCGGCGGGTTCGGGAGGACTATTCGAAACGGATCGACGAGCTCGACCGCCTCGCGAGGCCGTTGCGGGTCGAAGCGACGCGCGCGATCGGCGTCCTCGACAGCGAGCTCGCCCGGCTCGCCACCGAAAAGGAGGAGGTCGAGGTCGATCTGCAGGAGATCGAGCTCCGGCGCTTTCTCGAAGAGTACACGGAGGCCGAGTTCGAGGAGCGCTCCCGGGTGCCGCGCGAACGGCTCGCCGAGCTCGGTCTCGAGCTCGAGAAGCTCCGGGCGAGCCGCGAGCTCTGGCTCGCCGCTCGCGGCGAGGCGGTCGCCGGAGCGATCGCCGAAACCGCGGCGCCCGAGTCCGCGGCTTCCCCGGAATCGACCCAGGCTACTGGCTCGTCGAGCGGCTCGTGGGCCGGCGTCGGAAGCGCGCCTGCTCCGGTGCATCCGCCGCCTGCGATCTCCCCACTGGTGCCGACGCCCACCGGCATCGACCTTCGCCCGCTCTCGCCGGCGTCGATCACCATGCCGCGTCCGATCCCGCCGCCGCGAGTGTCCTCGCCGGCGATCCCCATCCCGCCCTCGCCGGCGCCGGTCGCTGCCATCCCAGCGTCCGTTTCGATGGCTCCGCTACCTCCGCCACCTCCGCCAGCTCCGCCGGCCGTGCCAGCGCTGGATCACACGGTGGTCTACACGCCCGAGCCGCCGAGCTTCTTTCCCGAATCGGTCGACCCGGGCGCGGCGGGCGCCACGCTGCGCCTGCAGGCCACGCTGGTCCCGGCCGATGCCGGCGACGGCTCCGCCCGGGGGCATGTGCTGTCGCCGGAGAACACCCTCGGGCGGGTGAGCGAGAACAGCATCCAGATCCAGCACGGATCGGTCTCCCGCCACCATGCGCTGCTGCGCTACACGGAGGACGGCTGGACGCTCGAGGATCTCGGAGCGGAGAACGGCACCTGGGTGAACGGCGAGCGCATCGAGAAGCGCCGGCTCGCCGACGGCGACCGCGTCAACATCGGCACCGTGCGCTTCCTCTTCAAGACCGGCTAGTCGAGACGACGACTCCAGCGCACGAGTCCAGATCGATCTCGAGCTCGATCCGGTTGCGGTCGCCGACCCGCGACCAGCGCAGGTCGCGCGTCAGCGTCCGCACCAGGTGAATCCCCAGCCCGCCGGGGGAGCGATCCTCGAGCGCGGCCGCGGTGTCCGGCCGGGAGCGGGCTCCGGGATCGAACGGCGCCGCGTCGTCCTCCAGCCGGTAGTGCAGCCGTCGGAGCGTCCGGTCGAGGTCGATCTGCAGAGCGATCTCGCTCGCCCCGGCGCCGTGGTTGGCGACGTTCGAAGCGAGCTCGTCGTGGACCACGAGCAGGTCGCGCAGCGGGCGTTCCGCGAGGCCCTCCTGGCGCGCCCAGAGGGCGATCTCCGCCGCCGTCTCGGCCACGGCGGCGAGGGTCGCCGGCGCCGAGGCCCGGAAGGTCGGTGACGCAGCGAAGGGCAGCAGCGACTCGGGCGCGCCCGGCGAGCCGGAGGCGATCCCGTCGAGCCCCTGAGCCGCGAGACCGAGGAGCTGCCGGGCGCGCGCCTCCACGGGGAGAGGCGTCACGGGGAGCCCCTCGAGGGCCCGGGCTGCAGCCTCGACGAGCCGCGCCAGGATCGGAATCGCCGCCTCCGGCAGCGCACCGCGGTAGATCTCCCAGCGACCTCCGGGCAGCGACGGGGCGTCGACATTCAGGCCGAGAAAACGCAGGGCGCGCCCGGCGTCATAGCTGCCGAAGGCCGCGAGGCTGCCGACATAGTCGGCGAGCAGCTCGTCCAGGAGGTGGCTGCGGATCCGGCCGTGCCGCCGGAGCGTCAGGCAGTGAAAGCACTCGTGCGCGAGCCGCAGCGCGAGCGAGCGCTCGCGCCAGGTCGCCGGATCGAGGCCGACCTCCGCCGCCGGAACCGCCGAGTACGGGCCGTCGGAGAGCAGGATCAGCCGATCCTGCCAGAGCTCCTTCTGCGGCCGGATGCGGCTCGCCATCTCCGCGGCCCACTCCTCCTCGGTCGCGGCGCGGCCGGGTGGCTCGAGGGACGCCTCGAATCGGCGGCGAAGGGCGCCGACCCGATCCCAGTTCACCAGTCCCTTGACGAGACAGGCGCCCATCGCGTCCGGCACCGGCTCCGGCTCGTTGCGCGCGGTGAGGGCGCGCACCAGGCGCACGAAGTCGTTCCTGTGGCGGGCGATGAGCACCGGAATCGCGCCGGCGATGCTCTCCTCGACATGCAGCGAGAGGAGATCCTCGCGCTCGATCTCCACCGGGACGCGTCGAGCGGGATCGGCCTCTCCCTGCCGCGTCGCGCGGCGGTACTCGGCACTCTCCGAGATGCCTCGCTCGACCGGGAAGCCGAGCTGCGGGAAGCGCAGCGCGAGCGCCCGGGCGACGCCGATGTCGCGGGCCTGCTCTGCGTAGCCCCGCCAGAACGGAATCTGCGGCTCCTCGGCGAGGGGGAGGGCGAGCTCCGCCTCCGGCAACTCGGCGTACGACTGCCCCAGGTAGTCGGTGAGGGCCGCGAGCGTGCTGGCTTCCGCTGCGAGGCCGGCGCCCAGCTCGCCGAGGAGACGGCGCCGCTCGCTTTCCCTGGGCTCGGGCATCGTCACTGGAGGGGGGGGCGCTCAGGCGAGCTGGCGCTTGGCGAGCGCCGCGAACAGGCCGTCCTTCGCCATGAGCTCGTCGAACGTTCCCTGCTCCTTGAGCTCGCCCTGTTCGAGGTAGCAGATCCGGTCCGCCCCGACGATCGTCGACAGGCGGTGGGCGATGACGATGCGCGTCGCCGCCAGCCGGTTCATGCTCTCCGTGACGATCGCCTGCGTCTTGTTGTCGAGCGCCGAGGTGGCCTCGTCGAGGAACAGGATCCGCGGCTTGTGAACGATGGCCCGGGCGATCATCAGGCGCTGCTTCTGGCCGCCCGAGAAGCCGCCGCCGCCCTCCGAGATGACGGTATGCATCTGCATCGGCATGGCGCGCACGTCGTCGGCGATGCCGGCCTTCTCCGCCGCCTCCCAGGCCTCCGCGACGGTGCGCGACGACGAGCCGACGATGTTGCGGTAGATGTCGGCCGGCAGCAGGCGGCTCTCCTGCAGCACGACGCCCATCTGGGAGCGCACCAGCCGGAGATCGAGCGTCGCCAGATCCTGGCCGTCGTAGTAGACCGATCCGACCTCGGACTTCTCGAAGCCCAGCATCAGCCGCATCAGCGTCGACTTGCCCGAGCCCGAGCCGCCGACCAGCGCGACGAACTCGCCGGGCTTGATCTTGATCGAGACGTCTTTCAGGATCCACGGCCCGTCGGCGGAGTAGCGGAACGAGAGGTGTGAAATCTCGATCCCGCCGGAGAGCGTTCCCGGGTGAACCTTCGACGAGTCGATCTCGGGCGTCGCCTCGAGGATCGGCTTGAGGCGCTCCCAGATCGGCACGATGCGCAGCATCGAAAGCGAGGCGTCGCCCAGCGCCTGCATCGCCGCGAGGAACATGCCGTAGGCGGCCGAGAAGGCGAGGAAGTCGCCGGTGGTCATCTCGAACGGGGTGCCGGACTCGGCCGCTGACTGCTTGAGCGAGACGACGGTGAAGAAGATGATCATCGTCGAGAGCACCGGGAAGCAGGCGTTCCAGACCTGCATGACGTTCTTCACCCGGCCGACGCGGAAGCTCACCTTGCGCTGCTCCGAGAAGGCGGTCGCCCAGACCCGGAAGGCGTGATTCTCGGCGCCGCAGACCCGGAGCTTCGCGACCCCGGAGATCAGCTGGAGGATCAGCCCGGTGATGCGCCCGCGCTTCCTCTGCTCGTCGCGCTGATAGCGCAGCTGCAGGAAGTTCGCGAAGGTGGTGACCAGGACGTAGGTGATGGTGAGGCCGATCGCCACCGCCGCCAGGGTGAAGTCGTAGCCCAGCATCTGGAAGACGTTGAACAGCGAGGAGAAGGAGCCGAGAATGGCGGCGATGCCGGCTCCCGCCACGATGCCGCGCATCTGATCGACGCCCGAAGCGCGATCCGCGAGATCGCCCGCCGAGTAGTCGCGGAAGAAGGTCATCGGCAGATCGAGCAGCCGGTCCCAGACCGCCGACTGGGCGGCGTAGTCCATCTTGCCCTGCATGCGGATGGTGGCGATCGACTGGGTGATCTTGAAGGCGGCCTGCGCCAGGGCCATCAGGAACAGTCCGCCGGCGAACTGGAAGAGCATCCCCTGCTCGGCCTGCGGGATCGCCGTGTCGAACACCTTGCCGGTGAGCAGAGGCGGCACCGTGCCGAGCACGCCGAGCGCGATGCCCATCCAGATCACCGAGCGGAAATCCGCCCCGAGACCGCGGACGGCGAACTTGATCAGCTGCTTCGCGCTCACCGGGCCGTCGGGGAAGCCGGGGTAGAAAGTGGTCGCGAACGACGACAGGGTGCGCGCGAACGCCTCGTCGACCGGTCGACGCGCTCCCGTCACCGGGTCGAGCGCTTCGTACTTCGTCGGGCTCACCGGCAGGAGTGCGATCGGCGCCTTGGTCTCCTCGAGCTGCGCCAGCATCGCGCCCTGGTCGCGCGCCCACCAGTCGTCGACCAGCGCCACCCGGCGCAGGCGCAGCCGCGAGGCGAGACAGACCGAGAGCACGCTGTCGTCGAAGCTCTTCTTCTCCTTGCCTTCCGGGTGGCTCTTGACCGGGACACCCATGTGCCGCCCGATCGCCTGCATGGCGGCGAAGATCGGACCGAGGTCGGACCCCAGGAACGACTGGACGTTCCAGACGCCGGTGCCGCCGAGCACCGAACCGATCGCCCCCATGCCCGCTTCGCGCGCCCGCTCGGTCTCCGCGGCCTTGCTCCTCAGGCGCTGGAACTCGTCGACGTTCGACAGCCGCTTGTTGAGGAACTCCCCCTCGCAGAGCAGGCGGTGGAACGCCTCGAGCCCGGCCCAGGCGCGCGGATCGCCCATCCCTTCGGCCGTCGAGCGCGGGGTGCCGGTGAAGGTGTCGGCGCCGCCGATGAGCTCCATCCAGCTGCCGGGAGCGAACGGAAACAGCACACCCTCGAGCTCCCACGAAGCGCTCGACATGCCATCGAACAGGAACTGCGCCGCCGGCATCTCGACCCAGCAGACGCTGCGCTCGGAGGACACCCGCTTGCCGGACGGGGCTTCGAAAAGCTTCCCGGCCTCGATCGTGACCTCCGGACGCGGCACCTCGAGATCGACGATGAGCCGGCGGGAGAGCGCCTCGATCCAGCGCGCCACCAGCGGTGCGATCCGTTCGCGGTGCCCATCGCGCTCCGCCGCCATGCGCATGAGGCGGGCGGCGGAGAAGTGGCGCAGCTCGGAGCCGGCCTTGCCGGTGGCGAGGAAACCCGACCCCATGCCATAGCGGTCGGTGTCCATGCCGAAGAACAGCCCGCCCGCCTCGACGGTGACGAAATGGGTGCGGGCGCCCGCCGGTTGTCCCTGCTCGAGCGTCACCGTGAAGATCTCGATGCGGCCGGATTCGACCAGGTAGACGGAGTCGGGGTCGGAGAGCACGAAGGGCTTGTTCGCGGCCACGACCACGACCTCGCCCTCGTCCTCGAAGCCTTTCGGCTTCTCGATGTTGCGCACGATCTCGGCGATATCGGCGATCGAGATCGTGCGATCGACCGGCGGCGGCGCCGGTGGCGCCGGGTCGTAGACCGTGGTCATCGGAGCCAGCGGTGGGGGTTCCGGCGGAGCCGGCCGCTCCACGATGACCTCGAACTCGGTCGCGCCGAGACGGAACCTGCCGCCGTCGCCGAGCAGCCGCTCGGCGACGCGCTCGCTGCCGACGAAGACGCCATTGGCGCTGCCGTTGTCGATGACGAAGGCGCCGTCGTCGCGAAGGGCGATGCGCGCGTGGCGGCGCGACATCGCGGCATCGGCCACCGGCAGCGAACACTCCGGCGACCGCCCGACGACGAGCTCGGTGCCGTCGGCGGCGAGCTCGATCTCCCGGCCGACGAGACCGTCGACCGGCGAGGCCGTGACCCGGAGCTTGACCTCAGTGCGTCCGGATGAGGTCGGCATAGGGGCCTTCGAGCTCTTTCATCTCTTCGTGGGTTCCGCGCTGCACGATCTTGCCGCGCGAGAGGACGATGATTTCGTCGCAATCCCGGATCGTCGAAAGCCGGTGCGCAATGATGATGGAGGTGCAGCCGCGGCGCCGCAGGCTGTCGTCGATCACCGCCTCGGTGGCCGGATCGAGCGCCGAGGTCGCCTCGTCGAAGATGAGAATGGTGGGGTTTCCCACCATCGCGCGCGCGATCTCGAGGCGCTGGCGCTGGCCGCCGGAGAAGTTGCCGCCGCCTTCGTCGACGCGCGCGTTGTAGCCGCCCTCGCGGGTCTCGATCACGTCGGCGATCGCCGCGTCGCGGCAGGCTTCGGTCAGCCGGCCGGCGGGGACCGTCGAATCCCACATCGTGATGTTCTCGCGCAGGACGCCGTCGAAGAGGAAGATCTCCTGATCGACCATGCCGATCGAGTTCGCCAGCAGGCGCCGCGGAATGCGGTCGCGGGGGACGCCGTCGAACAGAATCTCGCCCTTCCAAGGCTGATAGAGACCCGAGACGAGCTTCGCCACGGTCGATTTTCCCGAGCCCGAGCCGCCCACCAGGGCGACCCGCTTGCCGGGCTCGATCGTGAGCTCGAAATCCTCGATCAGCGGCTTCTCGAGCGGGCTGTAGCCGAAGGTGATGCCGCGGAGCTCGATCCTGCCCTGCAGCTTGAGGCGCCGGTCGTCTGGGCTGGCGTCGGCGGGGGACCCTGACTCTCTCGAGTACAGCGGATCCTGCGGGTAGCGCAGCACGTCGTCGAGCCGGTTCAGGTCGGCCTCGAGCTCCTGGAGGGTCGACCCGAAGGTGACGAACGAGTTGAGCGGTTTCACGAAACCGCTGGTCAGCGCCTGGTAGGCGACCAGGAGACCCACCGTCAGCACGCCGTCCATCACCTTGAGGCCGCCGAAGAGCAGCACCGATGCGGTGACGAGCGTTCCCACCACCGTCGGCACCACCGAGACCATGTCGCTGATCTGGCGCAGCTGCTGCTCGGCGCGCAGGGCCTTCGCCTGGTAGCCGGCCCAGCGCGAGAAGAACTCGTTCTCGCCGCCGGTCGCCTTGAGCGTCTCCATCATCCGCAGGCCGCCCATCGAGGTGCCCTGGAGCCGCCCCTTGTCGGTCATGAGCTTGCGGCTGGCGTCGGTGCGCACGCGGGCGACGACCTTGATCGCCACGACGTTGGCGAGCGCCACGCCGATCACGATGAGCGTCAGCCCGACGTCGTAGCGGAACATCAACGCGGCGTAGAAGACGACCATGAAGCAGTCGATCGCCGTGGTCGCGAGCTTGCCCGAGACCACCCCGGCGACCTTGTCGTTGATGCCGACGCGCGATCCGACCTCGCCCGCGAAGCGCTGCGCGAAGTAGCCCACCGGCAGCCGCAGGATGTGCTGGAAGAAGGTCGCCGAGGTCGCGAGCGCGAGCTTCGTCTCGAGGCGCAGCAGGTAGTGGCGCTGCAACCAGGTGAGCGCCCCCTGCAGCAGCAGGGTGATCGCCATGCCGAGCATCAGCGGCTGGATGATGGTGGCCCGGTTCGCTACCAGGACCTCGTCGACGAAGATGCGCGAATAGGTCGGGATGACCAGCCCCGGAACGACCAGGAACAGCCCGCAGACGAGCACATAGGCGAGCGCCACCTCCGAGCCGCGCAGGCGCCGGCGCAGCGCCCCCGCGAGGCTCGGCTTCTCGCCGCCGGGCTTGAACTCGGGCGTTTTCTTGAAGGTCAGGACGACGCCCGAGAAGGAGGCGTCGAGCTCCTCGAGCGTGACCTGGCGCGGCCCCTGCGCCGGGTCGTTGAGACAGGCCTTGCCCTTCTTGAACCCTTCGAGGACGACGAAATGGTTGGCGTTCCAGAACAGGATCGCCGGGTAGTCGAGCTCGTAGAGGCTCTCGAGCTCGAACTTGAAGCCCTTGGCCTCGAGACCGAACTTGCGGGCCGCCTTGAGGACGTTGTTCGCCTTCGAGCCGTCGCGCGACACGCCGCACTCGACGCGGCACTCTTCGAGCGGAACGATGCGCCCGAAGTAGCCGAGGATCATGCAGAGCGAGGCGGCGCCGCACTCCACTGCCTCCATCTGGAGGACGGTCGGCGTTCGCTGTCGCTTGGACTTCGGCGACCGGGGGCTGTACTTACCCGGCTTCTCGGGCTTGGACTCGCTGGTCGAAGCCATCGCTCAGGAGAGTCCGAGCGCCTTCTTCACCGTCGGGATGACATAGGAGATCGGCTTCCTCGTCTCGACGACGACCTGGATGGTGCAGTCGGTGCCGCTGCCGACCTCGAGCGGGGGACCGGCGGACGACGTCCAGCGGAACCCCGAGGGCGTTTCCGCGGGCAGCGGCTCGATCACCACCTGGAACGGGTTGAGGTCGATGTACTGCCGGGCCAAGGCGTCGTTCGCGACGATGCGTTGAATCTCCTCCGGCGTGAGAGGCAGAGTCGAGACCGAGATGACCTTGCCGAGCAGAAAGCCGTAGTCCTCGACGCGCACGAACGAAGGGGAGATCCGCACGTCGAGACCGTTCAGGACCTTCTTGCCGGCGGCGAGCGGCACGAAACCGATCACCCGCATGGGATCCTGGGTGGATTCGAGCGACAGCAGCGCGTCCCCGGGTCGCACGGACTGTCCGATGCCGGCACGCACCGCGACCACCCTGCCGGGGAACGGCGAGCGCACGACCGCGTCGTTCGCGAGCCGCGACTCGAGCTCGCGAACCTCGAGTCGCTTGTCCTCCACCCGGAGGCCGCGATCGCCGGTGCCGATCATGCTCTGCGCGAGGGAGTTCTGGAGGCTCGTGATCTGCTGGTCGATGGCGGCGACCGACGCCGAGGTCAGGAGTCCGCGATCGACGAGCTTCTGTTTCTGCGCGCGATCGGCTTCGAGGCGGGCGATCTGGCCGCGCAGCCGGCCCTGGATCGAGGCCGTCTGCGAGCCGGAGGAGCTGGTCTGCTGCTCGAGCCCGGCCAGGAGCTCGCGGGCCGAAATCAACCGGGCTTCGACGTCCGGCATCGAGAGGCGCGCGACCACCGTGCCGGTTTCGATGACGTCGCCGGTCTTGACCTCCATCGACTGGATCGTGCCGCCGGCGAGGATCTGGACCTCCCGCACCGCCTCGCCGCGCACCATGAAGCCCCGCCCGTCGACCTTCACCGGCATCGGAAAGGTCACGCTCCAGACGATCGCCGCGAGGATGATGGCGCCGATCGCCGCGACCGCCACCCATCCCATCGGCGACGTGACGCGCATCATCATGTCGAGCTGCTCGGGCGACGACAGCTTCTCGACCGAGGCCTTGCGCAGCAGATTTTCCGGGCCTTGCATCGCTCTCTCCTCGCTCCGGTCGTCTCTCTGCTCAGCGCAGTGGCGAATCGAGCGGCAGCAGCCGCGCCGCGCGGACGTCGCCCTCGGCCGGCAGGTCGAGCAGGCGTCCGGCGGAGAAGCGCAAACGGGTCAGGAGCGACAGGACTTCGCGTTCGGATGCCACCAGGTCGAGTCCGGCCCGCGTCAGCTCCTGCTCGGTGATCAACGTGTCGAGCACGGTGAGGTCGCCCGCCTGGTAGCGGGTCATGGTCGCTTCCGCGGTCTCCTCGATTCGCAGGCGGGCTTCGCGCCGCGCGGCGAGCTCCGCCCGGGCGGCGGCCAGAGTCGAGAGCTCCTCGAGGACCTGGAGACGGATCGAGCGCTTGAGCTCGGTCGCGTCGATTTCGCTCGAGGTCGTCGCCGAGCGCGCCTGGAGGAGCCGCCCCTGCGCCACGTTGTTGCCGATCGGCAGGCGGAAGCGCAGCGCGATGCCGTAGGACGGGCCCGACCAGGGTTCGCCGAACGCGTCGCCGAAGCCCTCCGGCTCGTAGAAGCGGGTGTCGTAGGTCTCGTGGTAGGCGTTGTACGAGGCGTTCAGGCGCAGATCGACCTGTGGCCGGAGGTCGAGCTCGGCCGCCGCTGCGAGCGTCGATTCCGCCTCGACGCGCTTGGCCGCCGCCGCGACGTCGGCGCGCTCGGCGAGCGCCAGTTGGACCAACGCCTCGGCGTCGAGCGCCGCCTCGATCGCCTGGTCGAGGAACTGCGCGAAGTCGGTGCCGGGATCCAGGACGTCGAGCTCCGAGGCGAAGGCGCCGATCTCGAGCGCGAGCGCGGCCCGGGCCTCGGAGAGCGCCCGCCGCGCCGAGGCCACCGAAGACTCGGTGGCGGCGCGCTGGGCGCGATTGAACTCGATGTCGAGGCGCGCGATCTGCTCGCCCTCGATCAGCTGCTGCGTCGCGTCGAGCAGCCGGTCCTGCTGCGAGAGAGAGACTTCGAACAGAGCGAGACGGCGCTTGGCGGCGACCACGTCCCAGAAGGCTTCGAGGGCGACCGCTGCCCGCTCGGCAGCGGCGTGACGGTAGAGCGAGCGGGCGGAAGCCTCCGCCAGTTCCGCCGCGACGAGGGGCGCGGCGTACGAGGCGCGCCCGCCGCCGCGTCCGAGCGGAATCTCCAGCGAGACGCCGCCCGTCACCCGGAACTGGTTGGCGACGAACGAATCGCCGAACTCGGGATCGAGCGGCTTATCGGTGAAGTTGTCCTCGGTGCTGGCGAGCGAAAGGCTCGAGATCAACGCGGTCCCGTTCTGGAACGGGATGCGGTAGTCGACCCCGGTGTCGAGGAGGATCGTCTCGCGATCGCGCGGCAGGTCGCCGATGTTGTCGCGCTGGATGCGGAGCGCCGTCGCCGTCCCGGTCAGAATGTCCGAAACCAGGCGGATCTGATCGGCTGCCGTGGCGCGCAGGGAGTCGGCGAAGAGCTGGATCCGGCCGTTCAGCCCTTCGAGCCCGACGAACGCCTCGGCGAGGTCGACCGCGGAGAAGAGTGTCGGGCCGACGGCGAGCGCCGGATCCAGGACACCGAGGAGATTGCCGTTGTCGTCGAGGCAGAGCAGGGTTTGCGCGCCGTCGACCACGATGTAGGTCGCCGCACCGATGCAGCTCGAAGGGTTCATGAGGCTCACGTCGGTCGGGATGGCCGCGCGCAGACGGCGCGCGGCCTCGTCGAGCGCCGGGGGAGGGATCTCGAGCTGCAACCGGCGATCGACCTCGGACTTGAGGCGGCTGCCGACGAGCTCCTCCTCGGCGTAGTCGACGCGAAAGTCGGCGAGCAGGGAGGGATCGAAGATCGATTCCGCCTCGGTCACGATCGCGGAGCGCCGCGCCACGTCCTGCTCGGCCTGCGCCAGGTCCGGATTGTCGGCGATCGCACGCCGCACCGCCTCTTCCGCCGTGAGGAGCGTCGCCTGGCCTCGCAGCGGTGCGCCGGATCCCAGGGCGAGCAGCCCGAGCAGGGCGAGCAGAGGGACCGCCATCGCGTTCATTTGGAAACGGTTCGTTCTGCTCACGGCTGGCTTCCAGCGGCGATCGAGCCCGGCAGGGTGACCAGCGCTTCGGGCGCGAACCGCCCACCGTCCGCATTCCAGTCGATCAGCGTTCCGGTTTCGAAACGCAGCCGCGCCAGCAGGAGAGCGACCTGTTGTTGACCGGCGATGACCGCCAGATCCGAGCCCGTCTTCTGCTGCTCGGTGAGGATGGCGTCGATCAAGGTCGAGGCTCCGAGCCCCAGCTTCTCGAACTCGGCGTCGACCGTCGCCTGGAAGTGGCCGGCGGCCGCCTCCGCAGCCGCGAGGCCGGCCGAGGCCTCCTCGAGGGAGCGGAGGATCTCGACGACGGCGATGCGGATCCGCCGATCGAGATCGATGGCGGAGATCTCCCGCTGTCGCACCAGGGCCTCGTTCTGCGCGTACCGGCCCTCCTGGCCGTTGTTGCCGATGCTCTTGTCGAAGGCGAGCGCGAAGCTGCCGTTGGGGCCCGTCCAGCGATCGACGGCGTTGCCGAAGCTCTCCTCGCCGATCGCCGCGGTCGAGAGCGACAGCGCCAGGTCGAGGCGGGAGGCGAGATCGCGACGCGCCGCTTCGGCCAGGACCTTGCCCGATGCCACCAGCTCGTGTGTCGCCTGACGATCGGCGCGCAGGTCGAGCGCCTGAGTGGAGAGAGCTGTTGCGTCGAGCGCCCGGATCTGCTCCGGCGTCGGCGTGATCGGGAACGGGCCCTCGGCGAGCGGGGCGTTGGCCACGCCGTCGACGTCGAGCCCCATGGCGCGGGCCAGCCCGAGGCGGGCGGTGACGAGATCCCGCCGCGCCCCCTCGAGCTGCGCGCGCGCATTCGCCTGCGAGGCGGCGGAGCGCGCGGATTCGACCCGCGGCAGAGCGTCGCCCTCGATCAGCTGAGCGGTGAGGTTGCCGATCCGGGTCTGCAGCTCGAGCGAGCGCTCGAGCACCGCGACGCGCTGCTGCGCGCTGTAGAGCTGCCAGTAGGCGAAGGCGGTCGAGAGCGTCGAGGTCGACGAACCGTGGCGCAGGACGAGCTCCGAGGCGGCGAGGTCGATCTGCGCCGCCTTCTCGAAGGCGCCTGCCGATTCGATGCCGCGACCGCGCAGCAGGGGCAGGTTGACATCGAAGCCGATCTCGGTGCGATAGAGATCGAGGATGTTCTTGCCGCCGAAATTGACGAAGCGCCGCAGCTGCGTGCCGTACTCGGTGGTGACCGGCAGACCGTTCTCGTCGACGCGGTCGACGAAGTAGCCGTTGCGCCGCCCGGCGAACTGGTTGTGGTCGTAGCCCGCGGTCATGTACGGAGTGAGGGTGATGCCGGAGCGGAAGTACTTCG
This sequence comes from Thermoanaerobaculia bacterium, assembly GCA_018057705.1. Taxonomy (NCBI): domain Bacteria; kingdom Pseudomonadati; phylum Acidobacteriota; class Thermoanaerobaculia; species Thermoanaerobaculia bacterium. The sequence continues at coordinate 36,369 of JAGPDF010000027.1, forward strand.
AAAGGGAGAGATCGAAGCGGCCGCTGGCGATCTCCTCCTCCTCCGGCGCCGGTCCGAGATTCGCCACGTCCTCGTTCAACTCGACGCAGCCGTTGGCGAGGTCGGTCACGCCTTCGGTCGCCGCGTCGATCGCCCGGGTGAGGAGATTCGATCGCGCCTCGGCGAGCAGCCCGCGCTGGGTGGCGTTGTCTTCGGCGGCGATGATGGCGTCGAGGAAGTCGACCTGCTGCTGGACGTCGTTGGGCAGCGTCGCCGCCGGATCGCCGCCCGCGAAGCGCTGCAGATTCTCGAGCTCGCCGCGCTGGCGGATCTCCTCTGCACAGGTGAAGTCCCTGTGCGCGGCAAGGTCCGTGCGCTTCTCCTTCTCGCGCTCGAGCGTCGAGTCGCGAACCCGCTGCTGCCGATAGTCGTAGGAGAGATCGATGTTCAGGTTCCAGTCGAACGCGCCGGTGTTCTCCTGCAGGATGCCGCGCTGGCGCTCGACATCCTGGGCGTCGAGCATCAGGTTCGGGTCGTTCTCGAGCGTCAGCCGCACCGCTTCGACGAGATTGATCTGGCCCTCGCCGTAGTTGAAGCGCGGCGGCTGGTAGCCATCGGAGCCAGCGGAGCCAGCGGCGAGCGCCAGGGTGGCCGCCCCCGCGGCGCAGACGAGAGAGGTTCCTACAGCCCGGCCGAGCCGCTTCCCGAAGAAGTTCATCGTTTTCCTCCTCGTCGCCGGTTCGGCGACGCGTGGACATTGTTGGTTGCGGTGCGAAGGTTACGTTCGCCCGGTCGCTGCGTCAAGCGCATCAACTGAGCCCGCCGGGGGAGACCCGGACGCCCGGCGAGGGGCTCCCGAGCCGCTTGGTCGAGCCGCGCGTCTCGCCGACGAACTCGGCGATCGGCGCGATCCAGCGCAGGATGAAGCGGACCATGTTCGGATAGCTCACCGGCGTGACGAAGGTCGCGCGCTCGACACCGCCCTCCGCCAGGCGGCGGAGCGATTCGCGGTAGAGCGGCACGATGCGCCCGCGGCGCGACAGGTCCTTGCGCAGGAAGCTGCAGGTGAAGCGGACGGTGCCGGGCGCGACGACGTGATTGAGCACCCAGCCGACGACCTCGCCGCGGTAGCGGGCCCCGATCGACGACAGCGGATCGAATCCGGCGGCTTCGAAGCGCCAGGGTGCCAGGGCGGGGGTGATCCAGGGCGCCGCCTCGTGGCTGCTGCGGATCCGGTCCCGCGAGGCCGCATCGAGATCGCGCCAGGGGAAGAGCTCGAGGCGCCCCGCGAGCGCGCCCATGCGGCGCTCGCTGAAGAGATCCGAAGCGAGGGCGGCCTCGGGAGGGAAGCGAACCGAGAGTGTCCGGGCCCGGGGCGCTTCCCAGCCGCGCTTCTCGAGGACCCGCTCGAGCGCCGGGATCGAAGGCCGGCCGGCGGTGTAAACGGTCGCGATCGCCGTCGCGCCGCGCCGGACGAGCTCGCGCTCGAGCGCCGCGAGGAGGGCGGTCGCCACACCGGCACAGCGCGCGGCGGGCCGGACGAAGAGCGAGAGCAGCTCCGGGCGCCGGTCGGTGTCGGATGGCTGGGATGGCCGGGAGGCCTGCGGGGCATCGTCCGCAGCGAGCGGCAGCTCGGCCAGCGCCAGGCCCGCCAGGCGGTCGCCGCTCCGCGCGACCACGGCGACCGGCTGCACCAGCCGGACGTCGCCCTGCTCGGGATGGCGGCTGACCGGCGCCAGCCCGAGGAGCGGGCGGTAGATCGGAAAGGTCATCTCGTCGAGGCCGGGCGGAAGCTCCCGTCCGGCCTCGAGCGTCACGAATTCGAGGTCCCTGCTCATCGGGCGTTCCCTTTCTCCTGTGCGGCGCGCTGCTGCGCTTCCGACGGCAGCTCGAGGGCCAGCGGATCGAGTACGGCCGGGTCGCCGCTCGCGGCGGCGAAGAGACCCAGCCAGGCCACTCCCGCGACGCCGCGGAAGAGACCCGCTTCGACCTCGGGTCGCGCCCGGGACGAGCCGGGTAGGCTGAGCGGCCTGGCGAGCAGCGCTTCGCGTCCCGAGCGGCTCGCGGCGCGGGCGTCCTCGCGGCCGAGCCGGACTCCGACCCCTTCGAGGATCGCGAGCCTTCCGGCGGCGCCGCAGCAGAGGTGGTCGAAGTCGCCCATCCCGGCGCGCCGCGTCGCCGAGATGGCGCGATCGACGTCGCCGTCGAAGCGCTCGTTGCGCAGCTTCGGCGCGAGGAGCGCGCGCCCGAGCGCGATCCCCGCACCGCCGTGACAGTAGGCGGTCATCGCCACCCGGCGCTCTTCGCCCTCGCCGACCCCCGGACGAACCAGCGGCCAGTCGCCGAGCCGCGCGTCGAATCGACCGCGCTCGAAGGCGAGCGCGCCGGCGACCGCCTCGGCGAAGCGTGCCTCACCGGTGGCCTCCCAGAGCGCGGAGAGCGCGCGCGCGATCCCGGTGGAGCCGTGCGCGAAGCCGGTGAGGGCCGGCTCTCCGGCCTTCGCGCGCCAGACGATTCCACCGCCCGGCGAAGGTGCCCCGGCCGCGAGCAGGTGGTCACCGAGCTCGGCGGCGCGCTCTCGCCAGCCCGCCTCTCCCGTCGCTTCGGCGAACGCGAGCAGCGCGAGGAGGGCGCCCGCGGTGCCGCCGTGGAGGTCGTGCACCGCCGGGGAGGTCGCCCCGGGTCGCCCGATCCGCTCGGCAAAGCGGCGTGCCCGGTCGAGCCACGCAGCCGACTCCTCGCTCTCCCCGCTCTCAGCACGCCGCAGGGAGGAGAGCGCCACCAGGCCCCAGACGACGGATCCGGCCCCCTCCAGGCCGCCGATCGGGAGCTCGGCAAGGTGGGAGTCGTCCGCAAAGCGATCCAGCGCGGCTGCGAGCTCCTCACCGACGGCGACGTAACGGTCGCCGCCATCGAGCCGATCGGCCAGCGCCAGGACGAGCGCCCGGCCGAGCGCGCCGTCGTAGAGCGCCAGGTCGCGCAGGCGGCGGTCGAACGAGGCGGGTCTCTCCGCCGCGCGCGCGGGCCCGAAAGCCGCCCGATCGCGCTCGAAGGCCGCCAATCGGTCGGCGAGCGCGAGCGCGCGGCCCGGAACGTCCGGGCCCGGCGCCGGCGCGAGCGAGATCCGCGGGCCGGCCGGCGGCGACAGGGCCGCCGCGAGCGCATCGCCTCGACGGACGATCTCCTCCGGGGAGAGGGCGGCAAGGCGGCTGGCGATCGCGTCGCGCGTCGTACGAAGGATCAGCCCCGCCGCGCGCCCGCCTGGCACTTCGACGACGAGTCGATCGGCGCCGACTTCGAAGCGCGGCACGTCGAGCGCTTCGAGCATCGCCCGCTCGGCGACGACCAGCGGCCAGGCCTGGGGGATGCGCTCCGCGGTCGCGAACGGGCGCGCCAGCGCTTCGAGCAGAATCCCGGGCGACGTCCCTTCGCGCTGCCAGCGCGGGGTCTTCAGGAGGTCGAGAACCGAGGCGTACTCCTGGCTCGGCCGAAAGAGGAGACGGGTCGAAACGCCGGCGAGCTCGGCCAGCGGCCCGTCTTCGGCCAGGAGCTCGTCCCGGCAGACCAGCAGCCGTTCCCAGGTTCGCCGGTGCCCGACAGCGAGCGCCGCAGCGTGGTCCTCGGGTGCGAGCTGGCGCCCGGCCCCGGATGAACCCCCGGAGAGGGTCGGCGCATTCGGCAGCGGGGAGGTGAAGATCTCGCCAGCGACCGGCGCGATGTCGTCACCGCCCGGATCGCGCCAACCGAGCGCCTGCGCGGTCACCGCGCGCGGTTCGACCGGGTGCAGGCCTGCCCAGTTTGCGATCCGGCCGCCGGCGCCGCCCTTGCCGCCACCGGCGCCACCGGCGCGCAGCAGACCGCCGGCGAAGCGTTGTCGGGCGTCGACCCCGGGGCGATCGGGCTGCGCCATCATCTCCGCGTCGACGACCACCGGTCCGCCGCGCCCGGCGACCAGATTCTCTGCGTGCAGGTCTTCGGCGCCGAGCAGCTCGGCCAGGGCGACGAGCGCTCCGGCGCGACGGAACCAGCCCTCGGCCGCCGCTTCGTCGGCCAGCTCCTCGGCCTCGATCCACTCCATCCAGCCATGGGTTGCGAAGTCGAGGGCGGGTGCCGCCGGCGGCAACTCTTCGAAACCCCTCGCCGCGAGCCGCGAGAGGAGGCGCTCCCAGGCGACCTCGATCGCCAGCGAGCGCGGTTTGACGACCAGGTCGGTTCGATCGGCGAAGCGGACGCGGAAGATCCCGCGGCCGCCGTGGTGCCGGTCCGACCGCGGCTGCGTCACCGCGACGACCGGCCCCGGATCGCGCCCCGCGGCAAAGCGGTCCGCGAGGGCGTTGCGGTCGCGCACGATGCGCTGCGCGAGCTCGACGAGCGCAGCGATCCAGGTGTCGACGAGCCGGGCGATCTGGCGCAGCGCGACCGGGAACTCGACCGCGAGCTCGAGCAGGCCCGAGGCGAGCTCCGAATCGACATAGCGGCGGTACGCTCCGGGAGCTTCGTCGCCCTCCGAGAGAGCGCGGAATCGCAGGTAACGCCCGTGCGCGGCGCGCGCACCGGCGGCCGCGATCTCCGTGGCGAGCCCTTCGGCGAGCGTGGCGAGATCGCGCCGCGGAACCGTGGCGGCGTCGATCTCTGCCGACACCTCGGCGAGCGCCGCCTCGACGAGCGGGGTCCACAGCTCGGCGAAGGGAACCGCGGCGAGCTCGAGCCCGGTAGCCGGGCTGTGCCTTCGGCGCGCTTCGGGGCGGCAGTCTTCGCCGAGCGAGAAACGTCGCGCTGCGACGGCGAGCCAGTCGGGCAGGGTCTCCCCGGTGAAGCGAGTGACGCTCCGGGCGGGGCCCAGCGCCCGCGTCGCCAGCGCGAGGTCGAGCCCGTCCCACGAGAGCCGGCGCTCGAGCGCCGCGAGATCGCCACCCGAGAAGGCACGCGCCCAACCGGAGAGAAGATCGGCCTCGGGCTCGAGCCGGGGAGCCGTCTCGGTGTGCGCTCGGTCGAGACGCTCGGCCAGCGTCAGGGCGCGCTCGGCGATCTGCGCGAGACGAGCGGCGGTGGAGTCGAAACGGGCCGGCGGGAGGGGGGTCGATGCCGGCAAGGGGATGTCGGGTGGAGAGTGGAGCGGAGAGTCGTCGGGAGGTCGTGCTCGAAGTCGAAAGAGGCGCCGGGCACCCCGTCCGAACCGAACGGGGTGCCGGGTCGCCGAAACGACTAGAACAGGCTGGCGTTGATCTCGACGACGGTGTTCATCGCGCCGTCGCTGTCGCCGCAGTTGGCGTCGCCCTTGACGGTCGAACCGCCGGCGACCTTCTCGAGATCCTCGTCGGCGAGCTCGGCGCCGGCCGCGACCGCGTGCGGAACGATGACGTAGATCGTGTTGGCGTTCTCTTCGACGGCCTTGATCGTGACGTTGTCGGGCACCGTCATGTTGAACTGCTTCTCGATCACCGACTTCGGGTTCTTGAGCAGCGCCGAGCGGTAGTCCGAGTTCGTCGCGGCGAACTTCTCGAGCAGGTCCTGCATCTCACCACGAGTCATCTTCATTTTGCTTCTCCCCTGTGTTGCGTGCATTCCTGTCCCGACCGGGCTCCGTTCCCGGATGGCTGCCACGCCGACGACCGGCGTAGCTCGCTCTCCTCGGTCTTGTCCAGCCTATCTAGCAGGCCCCGTGCCATCTCGTGACGCCGGGGTCAAGTTCATGAAACAAAAGGCGATGGCCCCTGGAGGCCGGAATCCTGGAAGGGCTGGATTCCGGCCGGGGCAAGATTGAGTCGCGCCCCGGCGCGACTCGCGGGGGAGTCGGGTTCGGGGTGCCGGGTTTCAGAAGCAGAGATCGCAAGCGGCATCGGGTTCGAGCGCGATCCGTTCCTTGAGATCGGCGATATCGAGCGGCACGAACGCCCGGCGATAGGACTCGGTGCCGACCACGAGCGGCGGATCCATGGCCAGACGCGCGCGCAACAGCTCCTCGAGCCGCGCGACTCCGGCGCGCGCCCGCTGGTGGACGTCGCGCCAGCCTTCGCGAAAGGCGACGATGGCGGCGGGCGAGGCGGTGCGCGGGTCGATGAAGGCGCGACGGGTGCGCTGGATCGCGCCGCGCGACACCACCCGGCGCTCGCCGCGCAGGGCGAGCTCGGCGTCGGAGAATCGCGCCAGCCACTTCGGATCGAATCGACCCGGGAGGCCGGAGAGGTCGAGGGCGCGATCGAAGAGCGTGTACTCGTAGTCCACCATGGTGAGCCGTTCGGTGCCTCCCTGGCGGGTCAGGAAGGCGTTCCTGGGCCGCAGGTCGGCATTGGCGAGCAGCAGCGCCGAGGCGCCATGGCGCCCGATCTCGTAGGCGAGCTCGGCACCGGGCACCTCCGCCGCGAGCTTCTCGCCGGTCACCGCGCGCGAGAGCAGCAGGGTCTCGGCGCCGGGTTGCACTTCGACGCGATTGGTCTCGATTCCGAGCTCGGCGTGCAGCGGCCGTGCGATCGCTTCGATCCAGGCCGCCTCGGGGTGGCGAAAGCGCTTGAGATAGAGCTCTTCGCTGAAACCCTCGTCCCACATCACTTCCGCTTTCGCGACCAGGTTGTAGCGGCCCTGGAGCGTGTCCGGGAGCAGGCGGAGCGCGATCACGCTGCCCACGAGACCGCCCAGCCGGACGCGCCGGCCCGCCGCCGCGAGCGGCTTCACTTCGCCGCGCTCGAGGCCTTCGGCCCAGGCCAGATCCTCGAACCTCGGGATCGTTCCGGGGCCGGTTCCGCCGGTCCGCAGCGCGGAGAGCCCGAGGGCACGGGGCGCCTGGATATCGTTGGCGACCGAGTCGCCGATCATCATCGCCTCTTGCGCGCCGACGCCGAGGGCGCTCAACGCCGCGCGATAGCTCGCCTCCACCGGCTTCTTCACCCCGAGGTCACAGGAGAAGAGGGCCTGGTCGAACGACTCGGCGAGCGCGAAACGGTCGAACGGCGCGCGGTACGGGCTCGCCGAGTTCGTCAGCAGGGCGAGACCGAACCCTCGCCGGCGGAGGAACCCCAGAATCGACCGCGCCGAGGGCTCCACCCGCGCCAGAGCGATCTCGCGGTCGAGGAGCGCGAGGGCGCGCGAGCGCGCCTCACCCCGGTCGAGGTCCGGCCGAGGCGCAAAGCGCTCGAAGATCGCATCGACGAAAGCTTCGCGCGAGGCGTAGGCGCGAACCACCAGCACGTCGCGCAGGAACTCGATCCACTCCCTGCGCGGGGCGGTGATCAGGCGCGCGATCTCGCGCTGGAACGGCCGTTCGTCGAGGTGAATCAGGGTGCCGTAGAGATCGAACACCAGCGCCCGGACAGCACCCGAGGGCGTCGCACTCGAGGCGGCACTCGAGGCGGAACTCAAGGTTTCGGCTCCCCGGTCGGCCGGGGTTGCAGGCGATGGTGGTGCAGGAAACCCATGAAGCGCTTGTAGTCGGTGGCGGGGATCGCCCACAGCTCGAGGAGCCTGCGGTAGCTGCCACCGGAGTCGTTCAGGCCCATGGTCAGCAGCTGGCGAATGTCGCTGCGCGACAGGTCGCGGTCGAGAAACGGCGCGTGGACGAGCGCCCAGAAGTCGGCGTTGCCGCGCGACAGGCGCAGGTGGATCGCCGCCACGTGATCCTCGCGCGCACTCATCTGATGCTCGAGGCGATCGACGAAGTCGAGCGGCTCGATCCGGCTCGCTTCCGCGAGCGCGTAGCCGGTGGCCACGACGCTGATGAGCTCGCGAACGTTGCCCGGCCAGCGATAGCCCTCCATCAGGCGGAGCGATTCGTCGGAGAACTGACGGGCCGTGCCGTAGCGGCAGGCCAGCCGATCGAGCGCCCACTCGATCAGGAGCAGCCAGTCGTCGCCGCGCTCGCGCAGGGCGGGCGGCTCGATCATGAAGTAGCGCAGGCGGAAGAGCAGATCGTTGCGAAACCGCTCCGAGCTCACCATCTCGTTGAGGGAGCGGTTGGTGGCGGACACGATGCGGACGCTCGTCTTGCGCGCGACTTCGGAGCCCAGAGGCCGGAACTCGCCGGTGCCGATGGCGCGCAGCAGCATCACCTGCGCGTTCATCGCGAGATCGCCGATCTCGTCGAGGAACACCACGCCGCCATCGGCCGTTTCGAAGCAGCCGCGGTGGTCGCTGACGGCGCCAGTGAAGCTTCCCTTGCGGTGCCCGAAGAGCTCCGAGACGGTGAGGTTGCCCTCCTGGAACTGCGGGCAGTTCACCGAGACGAAGGGATGGGAAGAGCGATTGCCGAGCAGATGGATCGCCTGCGCCAGCGACTCCTTGCCGACGCCGCTCTCGCCGTAGACCAGGACCGGATCGTCGTAGCGCGCCACCTTCGCGACTTTCTTGAGCGTCTCTTCGAGGCGCGGCGACCGGCCGACGATCTCGATCGCGCGCTCCGGGCCCGACCGCCTGACCGACAACTCGCGGATCTCCAAGGCGGCCGGCGAGAAGAGGCGCTCGCTGCGGCGGCTGGGATCGATCCTGGCGGAACGGCTCATGGCATCTCCGATCGATCGCACGAGAATTCCGACCCGACTCGAAGTGGTGTCGGTCCCGGAATCTGGAGCACGGCTGGCGTCACTGGCGTCGAATGCTCGGGGAATCTACAATCCCCACTCGATATGGTCAAATCTCCGAGCAAGCCCGACGGTTCCGGCGGCGGACGCAGCGCACATCTGCGCGACTATGCCGCCGGCGCGATCATCGTCCAGGAAGGCGCCGCCGGTTCCGAGATGTTCATCATCGATGACGGCGAGGTCGAGATCGTGCGGTTTCTCGGCGACAGCGAGCGGATCGTGACGACGCTCGGCCCCGGCGACTTCTTCGGCGAGATGTCGGTGCTCGAGAGTCGGCCGAGAAGCGCCACGGCGCGGGCCAGGGTCGCGTGCCGGCTGCTGCCGATCGACGCCTCGACTCTCGATGCCCTCCTGCGCGAGCACCCCGAGGTCGCCGTGCGCATGATGCGCAAGCTCTCGGCGCGCCTGCGCAAGTACGAAGAGGAGGAAGAGCGCGCCGCGCGGGTGGGGATGGAGCGCCTGCAGCCGCCGCCGCAGGTGCCGGCACCGGCGGCCGATGGGCGGCCGCGCGGCGCGGCCGAGACGCCGTACGCGGGGATTCGCGCTCCCGGTCCGGCCCCGGCGGCGGCGCCCGTGCCTGCCGCGGGCGCGCGGCTCGAACACGCCTCGGGTTGGTCGATCGCGATCGTGCCCGGCGCCACGCTGGTGATCGGCCGACCCGACCCGGTGACCGGCGCGGTGCCGGAGATCGACCTCGGCGCTCTCGACACCGAACGCACGCTCTCGCGCCGGCACGCTCGACTCATCGGGCGCGACGGCGGCTACTTCCTGCGCGAGGAGATCGGTACTTCGAACGGCACCTGGGTCGGAGGGGTGCGGCTCGCTTCCGGCGTCGAGCACCCGCTCGCCGACCGGGATCGCCTGCGGTTCGGCAGGCTCGATTTTCTCTTCCGGCTCGGCGGACCGGCCTGAGATGGCGTTTGCCGTTCAGACGAGCGAGGAGGGCGGTGTCGTCGTGCTCGCGCTGTCGGGCCAGCTCGATTCGCGGACCGCGCCGGCGCTCGAACGCGAGACTGCAAAGGCGCTCGGCAAGGAGTGCCACGCCCTGCTGTTCGACCTCACCGCGCTCGACTTCGTCGCCAGCGCGGGCCTGCGGGTCGTGATCATGGTCGGCAAGCGGCTGGCCGCGGACGGCGGCGCGATCGCGCTCTGCGGTCTCAATGCGAGTGTGCGCGAGGTCTTCGACATCGCCGGTTTCTCGGGTCTCTTTCCGATTCTTCCCGATCGCGCCCGGGCGGTCGCGGCACTGGCCGGACGCGCGCGGCTCGGTGGCATCGGCCGCATGGCGGATCGCCTCCTGCACCGCCGCGGTGAGCCGGCAGGTCCGCCGCTGCTGGCCCAGCGATCCGCGGCCGATCCGGAGCTCGTCGCGCTGGCCGCCGAGATCCTCCGTCGCGGCGCCGCACCCCCGAAGTGAGGTGGCGCGTGGCGCGAGCGCGCCTCCGGGGTTCCTGAAGCTCCCGTCGGGCGCGCCTCAGGCGCGCGTCAGGCAGAGAATGGTCAGATCGTCGTCGAAGCCGTGATCGCCGACGAAGGCGCGCGCCGCGACCAGCAGCGCGTTCATCGCCTGCCCCGGATCGTCGCTCGAGAGACGGCGCATCGTTTCTATGATGCGCGCGTTGCCGAACCGCTGCAGGCCGTGGTTGGCCGCTTCGGTGAGTCCGTCGGTGGCGAACAGCATGAGGTCGCCGGGGGACATCGTCCAGGAGGCTGCCGGAGCGAGCAGCGGCCGGCTGACTCCCAGCGCGCTCGCGGACGGGAGCTTGAGCTCGCCGACCCGGCCGTCGCGGTGGCGCACGATCGGCAGCAGGTGCCCGGCGTTGGCGATCTCCAGGCAACCCGTCTCGGGATCGAGCACCGCGAAGCTCGCGGTGACGAACATGCCCTCGTCGTTCTCGGCGAACACCAGCTGGTTGAGCTCTTCGAGCACGGACGAGGGATGCTCGTCGCGTGCCGCGGCCGCGCGGAGCACGCTGGTCAGGCGCGCCATCAGCAGCGCCCCCGAGACCCCCTTGCCCGAGACGTCGCCGATGGCGAGCCCGATCCGGCCGCTCGCGAGCGGGAAGAAGTCGTAGAGGTCGCCGCCGACCTCGGCCGCGGGCGAATACTCGACCGCCAGGCCGTAGCCCGGCACTTCGGGTGGCGTCTGCGGCAGAAAACTGCGTTGCAGACGCCGCGCGAGCGCGAGATCGTGCTCGAAGATGTCGCGCGCGACGAGCTTCTCGTGCAGTCGCGAGTGCTCCATCGCGAGCGCGATCGGGCCGGCGACGCCCGACAGGAGGTCGAGGTCGTCGGCGGTGAATCCTCGCCGCTCCTCGGTGTTGTCGACCTGCAGGACACCGACCAGCCGATCCTCGACGAGCAAGGGAAGACAGGCGACCGCGCGCAGGTTGAGGTGGCGGACGGAGATCGCCACTTCGAACCCTGCTTCGGCGCCGACGTCGACCGAAACCAGGGGCTCCCGGCGGCGGATGACCGCGTCGATGAGCGTTCGGCTGGCGGGAATCTCCTCGACCGCGCCGCTGCGGGTCCGGGCGCCGATCGAGTGGAGCTCGCCGCTCTCGGGGTCGCGCCGCAGAATGAAGGCCCGCCCCGCCTGCGGCAGCACCGCCATCGCCTTCTCCAGCAGGGCGTCGAAGAGCTCGCGCTCGTTCAGGGTCTGAGTGAGAACGACTCCCGCCTGTCGGAAGAAGTCGAGCTTGCGGCGCAGGCGCTCGATCTCGTCGGCCGGCGGGCCGATCTTGTGCAGCTCCGCGAGGGGGATGACCACGGGCAGCGGTCCGGATCCGCGCACCGCTTCCCGGATCGACATGGTGTGCGAACGCGTGCCGTCGAGTTTCGGCGAGTCGCCGTCACGGAACTCGAAAACGGCCGTGCCGATGCGCACTTCGTCACCACTCACGAGGGGAGCCGGCTTCGCGAGTGCCTCGCCGTTCAGGAAGGTTCCGTTGCCGCTGCCCAGATCGGCGAGAAAACAACGTTCGTCGGAGACCGAGATCTGTGCGTGTCGCCTCGACACCGAGGCTTCGGGCAGCACCACGTCGCACTGCTGACCGCGGCCGAGAATCACCGAGCGGGTGAAGGTGAAGCGCTGGCCCTTGCGCGGCGCGGATTGATGGATGAGGATCGGCATCGCGACCGCCCGATCATAGCGAGAGGCGGGACCTCTTGCCTTTCGCCGCGGGGCGAAACGCGATAGCTTACCCGCCGAGCGACGACCGGACCAGCCCGTGGCGCAGAGCCGCAGGTGCCGCCTCACCGCTCGGCCGAGATTCCGGAGGCCCCGATGCGCATCCCGACTCTCACTCTGTTGGGCTCTCTCGCGATACCGCTGCTCGCGCCGCAGTTCGGAGCGGGCGTGGCGAGGGCGGCGTCCACCGCGCGCCCCGCGACCTCGACCGTCGAAGTGCGGCACCCCGAGGACCTGTTCATCGTCGACTGCCTGCTGCCTTCGCGGGTGCGCAATCTCGGCCGGCATGCCAAGTTCGCCGCACCCCGTCAGGTGGTGCGTTCGACCGCGCACGAGTGCGGGCTGCGCGGCGGCGAGTTCACCCTCGATCCGACGCGGAACGACTTCGCGTTGCAGGCCTGGATGGCGCAGGCGGAGGGCGGCGACGCCGAGGCCGCCAACAACGTCGGCGAGATCTACGAACAGGGCGTCCGCGGCGAACCCGATCTCGTCCAGGCGGCGGTCTGGTACCGCAAGGCGGCGGACGGGGGGAGCCGGCGGGCGCAGCGCAATCTCGCCCATTGCTACGAGTCGGGCAGCGGCGTCGCCAAGGACGCCGTCCAGGCGATCGTCTGGTATCGCAAGGCGGCCGGGCTCGCCGGGGCGACGGACCTCGATCTCGAGAAGGAAGTGGCGGCGCTGCGTTCCGAGGTCTCTCGACTCACCGGTGAAGCGGCGAGCGCCAGGGCCGAGCTCGAGCTCAACGCCACCGAGCTCGCGCGGGCGCGGGAGGCCCTCGTCGCCGCCGAACGCGACCTCGCGCAGGCGAAAACCAGCATCGCGGCGATCTCAGCCAGCGCGGCTGGCGCAGCCGGCACCCAGACCACCGCCGCCCCGGACGCAGGGAAGACTCCCGCGGGCCCTGGCGGTGCGTCCACGAAACCGACCCCGACGACCCCGGGAGTCACCGTCGCGCAGCGTCAGCAGGCGGTCGAATCGGGCCGCAAGCGGGTCGCCGACCTCGAGGCCGCGCAGGATCGCTACCGCCGCCTCGCTTCGGAGCTCGAATCGTCCGCCGCCGCGGCGAAGGATCTCGCTGCCCGCGGCCGCGAGGCGGTGATCGCCAAGCGCGCGCCGGCGATCGAGTTCCTCCGCCCCGACGTGCTCGCCACCCGCGGTCCGGCTCTGGTGCCGGTTCCTGCCGGGGCGCGCGAGGTGGAGATCGTCGGCAAGGTGACGGCGGAGTTGGGGCTCGTCGAGTTCACGGCCGCCGGGGAGCGCCACGAGATCGGTGCCGACGGCCTGTTCCGGGTGCGCCTCCCGGTGGAGGCCAACAAGACGATCCCGTTCGTCGCCGTCGACCGCGCGGCGAGAAGGACCGAAGCCGAGCTCGTCTTCGTCGCTTCGGGTGCTGCGGCACCGGCCGCCGCGTCGCTCGCGGGCGCGCCGCGCGAGACCGGCAGGCGGTTTCACGCCCTGGTCCTCGCGGGCGGCGCGTATCGGAACCTCGCGCCGCTCGCGACCGCCATCGCCGACGGTGAGGACCTGGCGGCCATGCTCCGCGACCGCTTCGGTTTCGAAGTGGATCTGCTGCCGGATGCCACCTTTCTCTCTGCGATGCAGCGCCTGACCGAGCTCGCCGGCCGTCTCGGACCGAAGGACGACCTGCTGGTCTATTTCGCCGGTCACGGCCGGATCGACGAGGCCACCGGCCGTGGCTACTGGCTGCCCGTCGACGCCGATCCCAACGACCGGTCGACCTGGATTCCGAACGAGGCGTTGGCGAAGATCTTCGGCATCATGCGCGCCGGCCGCGTGCTCGTCGTGGCCGACAGCTGCTACGCCGGCGCCCTCGGGGGGCTCGGACTCGAGCGCGCGAAGGGCACCAGCGGCGCGGACAGTCGGGTCCGGAGCGTGCTCTCGTCGGGGGGCCTCGCGCCGGTGCTGGACGAGGGCGCCGAACGCCACTCGATCTTCGCCCGCGCCCTGCTCACCGTGCTCTCCCTGGCGCGCGAACCGCTCTCTGCCGACCGGCTCTACCAGGCGGTGTCGGCGCGGGTCGCCTTCCGCTCGTCGGAGCTCGGCGTGGTGCAACGACCCGAGTACGCCCAGATCGGCTTCGCCGGCCACGAAGGCGGCGATTTCATCTTCCAGCCGAAGAGCTGAGGACTCTAGCGGGCCGCGATGCCCTTGAGCAGGGCACCGAGCGCGAGCTGGGCGTCGGCGAACCGGTCCTGCGCTGCAAAGAGCGGGTCTCGCGAGCCTTTCTTGCGCGCCGAGTCGATGAGCGTGCGCGCTTCACGCAGGAGCGAAGCGACGCGGTCGAGCTCCTGGCCGAGCGCGGGGTCGCGCCAGAGCTCGGCGAGATCGCGATTCGAGCGATCGGCCTCGAGGGCCCTCACCTGCGCTTCGAGGGCGGCGACGTGCGACTCGAATTCGACCAGTTCGGGCTCGAGGCCGACGCTGGCGCACTCCTGACGCGCCGAAACCACCTGCGCCATGGCGTCCGCGCTGCGGCCCACCGCGGCTTGTCCAATCGAGGTGTTGAAGGCCACCTCGGCCGCAGCGCAGTCACCGCTCGCCGCCAGCGCCACTCCGAGGTGAAAGAACGGCAGATAGCCGTCGCGCTCGATCGGATCCCGACCGGCGGCGGAGCGCAGGAGCGGCACCGCCGCGGCGGGTTCGTGGCGTTCGAGGGCTTCGAGCCCCTTGCCGTAGCTGTCCGGAATCTGTTCGCCGTGACCCTTGAGCCGGGCGACCGCGAGCGCCACCAGAACACCGGTCACCACGACGGCGACACCGATGACCCAGGCGAGCCACATCGGCGGCGAGCGCTGCACGATGGGATCGTCCAGTGGCGGAGTCGCCGTGCTGCGCGGTCTCTGAACCACGGTTTGCTGGTCGGAATCGTCGCCCCCGGCGGCCGTCTCCGGCTCCGGTGTCCGAAACGGCTGCGGTTCGGCTGCCGCCGCGGCCTGCCGGGCGGACGCTGCACCGACGCGCTCGATCTCGGCGGCATGCGAGGCATGAGGGGCATGGGCGGCAGGAGTGGACGCCGGCCGAGCGTTCGCCGCGGCGGCGTTCCGCGCGAGCTCGCGCTGGATCTCGGTCAGTCGACGGCCGAACTCCTCCGCGTTCTGCGGTCTGTCCTCCGGCTTCTTGCCCAGCGCGTCGAGGATCAGGGTGCGCAGCGACGCGGGAATCCGTCCTTCCGGGTCGGAGACCTCGAAGGCGAGCGGCGGCAGGTAGAGGTGGCCGGTGACGATCGAAGGCAGATCCTGACCGGCGATCGGATGTCGCCCGCTCACCAGCTCGTAGAGCATCACCCCGAAGGAGTAGAGATCGCTGCGCGCGTCCACCGACGTCGAGGACAGCTGCTCGGGCGAGGAGTAGCGGGGCTTCCCGAGATAGTGCAGCGTGGCGGTCGCCTGGCTGTCCTCGCGGAGGATCTTGACGATGCCGAGGTCGATGAGCTTGACCAGCGAATGGCCGTCGGCATCCCGGGTCAACATCAGGTTGTCGGGCGAGATGTCGCGGTGAACGTACCCCTTGCGATGCAGGAAGCCGAGCGCTCGCAGCGCCTGGATGGCGATCCCCAGCGTCTCGGGAAGGTCGATCGACGGCCGCGCCCGGCAATACTCATCGAGGTTCACCCCCTCGATGTATTCCATGACGATGTAGGCGACGCCCTCGGGATCGATGGAGAAGTCGTAGAGCTGGGCGATGTTCGGGTGACGGAGCTGGATCGCCGTCTTCGCTTCGCGCTCGAAGCGCTGGTCGAGATCGCTGTCGCTCGTCATCTGCGAGCGCAGCACCTTGATGACGCGGAGCTCTTCGAGGAGGCGATGGCGGACGAGGTAGATCGTCCCCATGCCGCCCTCGCGCAGCCGGCGGACGACCTCGTACTTCGGATCGAGCTTCGCGGCGTCGAACACCCGTGGGGCTAGAACGCGAACCGCAGCCCGGCCTGCCAGGTGGCGAGCTCGAAGTCGTCGCGCCCGAACTCCTGGTCGTAGGCGAGGAAGAGGCTCCCCCACAGATACTGCGCCGAAAGGCTCAGGCCGGCATTGATCCAGTCACGATCCGGTGGATCGAGAAAGACGAGGAACGACGAACCGGCAGCCTGGTCGCCGAGGAAACTGGCGTGAACTGTGCGCGCGTCGTTGTCGAACTCGTGGAGATAGGTGAGCGTGAACTGCGGCACGAGCACACCGTTGGACATCGAGATGTTGCCCGAGAGATCGAAGCCGAACTCACCGAGGAGCGACTCCAGCTGCTGCTCCTCGACGGCGACGCCGAAGTCGGTCGGTACCGGGATTCCCCCGATCACGACGTTGGCGATTGCGCCGCTCTCCGCGAAGGCGTCCACCTTCGCCCGCGTGTAGCTGCCGCGCACGAAGCTCGAAGCGATCACGCGCTCGCCGCCCCAATCCCAACCGCCCTCGAGCGACGCCGACTGCTGATCGCCGTCGAAGAGGGCGCGGGCATCGAGATCGCCCACCACCGGCAGTTCGATCCGGCGGCGCTGGTCGTACTCGGTCGAACCGTAGCCGAGGGTGGCCTGCAGGTAGGAGCCGTTCTGCGACTGCCAGGCTCCGTAGAGCATGAGGTTCAGGCCGTCGAACTCGAGCTCGCCGCCACCGCCGGACAGGTCGGTCTGGTTGGTGGCATAGCCGCCGGCGATGCCGAAGAAGCTGTTCGCGCCGGCAGCGAAGTCGACGCCCAACGTACCCGACGTGGTGTCGAAATCGAAGGCGGTTTCGTCCCCGACATCGCCCGACTGCTCGCCCTGCTGCAGTCGGCCGGTGAAGAACAACCCCCAACGGCGCTCGCGCTCGGGCTCGGCCGCGGTGGCCTGCGCGAGAGCGGAGGTGCCCGGACGCCCGCCCTTGCCGCCGCGGCCACCCAGGGCCGCCTCGACGTGACGCCCCAGGCGCTCGCGGCTCTTGCTCTCGGTCCGCGCGGCCGCGAGGGTCGTGCCGTCGATGACCGCGCCGCCAGCCGACCAGGAGATCTGCGACCCCGCGGCGAGAGCGCCGCCACGCAGCGCTCCCAGGCGGGAGGAGACGATCGCCTGCTGCTGCGAGGCGGCAGAAGAGGCCGTCTTCGACGCACTGCCGAGTCCCGTTGGGGACATTTCGACGAGCGCCGCAGCACGCTGATCCTGATTGGTCAGGACTCCGGTCATGAAGACGCAGAGCGGCGTCGCGCGCGGGACCGGCCGCGGCGAGCCGTCGGGATTGTTGAACACGTCGAAACAGATGTCGTCCATCGCTCCGCCCGCCGAGACCCGGGTGTTGTTGTCCGGAGTGAGCTCACCCAGGCTGCCGACGGTGATCGAGAAGTTGACTGCCACTCCACGGAAGGAAGCCCGAATGGTCACGCTGCCGGCGACACCGAAACCGAAGTTGGCGCGGGCGATGCCCGCGGCGTCGGACGGGGAGGGGGCACCGCTCGTCCCGCGTGGCGATCCCGGAGCCGCGACCACCTCCCAGGTGAGCGGCACATTCGGCACCGGCGTGCCGTTCGCGTCGATCACCCGCACCTCCAGGGTCACGCCGTCTCCGAGCACGACGCTCTGGGTTCCGGGCGAGACCGGGACGAGCCGGAACCCTTCTTGAGACTGGGCAATCGCGACGCCGTCGAACGACATCATGGTGAGTGTCGCGAGGGTCGCCAGGGCGACGAGGATCACGCGAAACACAGCAACGCGAGCGGGACGAAGGATCGTCATTTGAGGCTCCTTACAGTGGGTGATCCGCGGCAGTCTATCCCAGGCGCCCGTCCACGAATCCAGTGGCGTCAAGAGGCTGGCCAGCCTCCGAGTTACCGGCTGCCGTGGGCGGATTCCGTCCGTCCTCGGGCGCGGAATCGGGGACGGGAGACGCGGCCGGGCCCCATTTCTGTCCTCCTGATTCACTCGGCATCCGGGTCTCTCCGGCACGACGCCGGGGGGCCGGCTCGGGGAAAGCTAGGGCACGGTGGCGGACCACCGGCAGGCGGTGGAACCGGTCTCGAAGCCGCTGCGCAGGATCGGGATGCCGCGGCCGAAGTGGATCCGGTCGAAGAGGGTGGTGCAGATCGAGGTGAGCGACTCCGAGAGCTCGAGACCGATCCAGACCGACAGGGTGCCTACCGGGGGCGCGGCGCCGGCGAGCTCGGCCTGGTCCCAGGTGCCGCCGAGGGTGGTGCCGCCGGTCTCTTCGGAGCCGATCACCGCTCCGCCGCAATTCACCTCCGGGTAGTAGCGCAAGATCCCCTTCACGACCTCCTGACATTCGGCGCGCACCAGGAAGGCCAGGTTCCAGGTGCCGGCCGGCGGAGGCGCCACGCAGAGGAAGGCCGTGGCCGGTCCCTGCGGATTGTCGGGCGAGACCTGAAGAGAGCCCGACGCATCGGGCGGCAGGCAGTCCGGATCGGTCGGAGACCAGGTGAGGCTCGCGATGTTGCCGGTCCATGGGCCGACCGCAGCGACGTCGAACTCCGGATTCTGGACGACGCCCTGGGCGCTCGCGGCCGTCGCGCCGACAGCGCTGGTGGCGAAGGTGGCAGCGGCGAACAGGGCGCGGCGCAGCAGGGCTCGGATCGGCATCGGTGACCTCGGTTACCTCACTCACCTGCGGGAAGTTGGGCGGACTCTATCCGCAGACCGGGCCGCGATGTCTCTCGGTGGACGCTCCCTCCGTTTCCAGGGATAAGGGAGAGTGCCATGCGAGATCGAACGGCTTCATCGGCTTGGATTGCGGCGTTGTGGATGCTGGTGGCCATGGGACCCGTGCTTGCCGATCCCGAGCCGGTGACGCTCAAGGGCAAGGCGATTCTCGAGCACCCGGCGGGCAAGGCGATCGTCGAGGCCGGGCGGCTGCTCAAGGCGGGGAAGGCGGCAGATGTGCGGAAGGGGGCATCGAAGGAGGTGCGAGAGGAGTGGGCGGCGATGTCTCCCGCGGAGCAGAAGGAAGAAGCCGCGCGGCTGCAGGGACGGACGCCCGATCCGGCGACCTTCGAAGCCGACATCGCGCGCGTCGGCGAGATGGTCGTCGATGGCGTGGATGCACGATTGTCGATTCCGACTCCGTCCGGCGATATCTCGGCGATGGGCTTCGCCTCCCTCGAAGGCGGCAAGTGGCGGGTGAGCCGGGGGCCGATGACGCTCGCGGTGGCGGAGCCCGAGACCGCGCCGGCGATCCGCGGCGCCGCGATCCTCGACCACGAGTTGGGGAAGCTCGCGCTCGACTACGCCGGCAAGCTCACGTCGGGAAAGTTCGAGGCGGCCCTGGACCTCGTCTCCGTCACCGGACGCGCCCGTCTCGCGGCGCTCCCTCCCGACCAGCGCCGGCAGAGCGACGACTACCGCAAGAAGTACCTGCCGAAGCCGGCGGTGCTGGCCGACCGGATCCGCGACGGCGGCGAGCTCACCTTCACCGAAAAGAA
>JAGPDF010000028.1 GCA_018057705.1 Thermoanaerobaculia bacterium
GGCGCGTTCGGAAGGCCGCAAGGCGAGAAGTCGTCCCTCAGGGCTCGATCTGTCGGAGTCCTTGCTGCCGTCGCGGTGGCCCTCTCCTTCGGGGCCGGCCTCGTTCGATTTCATGACGGTCTCGTCCGGCGTGATTCGCGCGTCGAGGCGATCGATTGGCTCGCACAACGGGTCCAGCCGGGCGACCAGGTGCTGGTTCTGCGGGAGCTCGCTATTCTCCCGTCAGAGATCCGGCGCCTGCCGGTGGAGACCAGAGTCCTGCCCTGCAGGAGCCTCAAGAGGCTCGCCAGCTCCGCCCGGTCCGCGTATCTCGTCATCGGCGTGCCCCAGCAAGACGCTCCTGCCGGCGGTGCAATGGGTGCGAGCTGTGACGCGCTCTTCACTTCGGCGAGCGAAGTCGCCTCTTTCGGCTCCGTTCCGACGTCGCCGAACCCTACCTTCTGGCGCACCAATCGGGAGGCTCTCCGCATCCTGAAGATCACCGACCCGGCTACGTTGAGCCCCTCTCCTGAACCACCTTCCGTTCAGCGTCCCTTCTAGTCTTCCAGCTTCCGCAAGGCTGTCGACTTCAGCCGCCAGCAAGCCAATCCAAGGCCCACCGCTCACCCACCAGTCCCAGGAGTCGGGTTACATGCAGGGATGGCACCCGTCGAAGTCCGCAGTGGCGAGCGTCGGCAGGACGCCGGCGACATGGCCAGCTCCTGCGACAAGGCGGTCGTAAGACAGGAGCGCGATCGATGCAAAATTTTGGGCATGCAGCCTCTGGGAGCGCTCTGCCGAAGTCTGGGCGGTGAGGCGGCGGATGTACCATCAGCTTGGCAAGCATCAACGCATCACGGGTTGACATCATGATGCGAAGTCGTTACATTCGCTCCATGAGAACCACCATCAACCTTCCGGAGTCGGCTCTCGAGTTGGCGAAACGCAAGGCCGCCGAGGAGGATGCCTCGTTGGGAGAGGTGATTGCCGAGGCGATCTACTCGACCTACCTGGCTCGCCCCGCCTCCCATGGCGAGGCAGTGGTCGGCATCGGTCGCGACCTGCCGGTGTCGGAACTCGGGGGCGGGCTTCTGCCTGGCGTGCGGCTGGAGAACAACGCCGAGCTCGAAGACGTGATGAACGGTCTGCGGTGATCCTCCCCGACGTCAACGTACTCGTCGGCGCCTATCGCAGCGACGCCGAGCGGCATGACGAGTATCGGGAGTGGCTCTTCGCCGAGACTCGTTCCGGCGCCGCATTCGGAATCTCGGAGCCCGTCCTCGTGGGATTTCTGAGAGTCGTTACCCACCCGCGTGTCTTCGCACGACCGTCGCCGCTCGTCGCGGCGATGCAGTTCGCGGACGCGCTGCTCGCGCTGCCCGGCTGCCGCCTCCTGCGCGCCGGCCCGCGGTACTGGGAGATCCTGCGCCAGACCTGCGCCCACGCGGACGCCCGCGGCAATCTCGTTTCAGATGCCGCTCACGCGGCGCTGGCGCTCGAGCACGACTGTGTCTGGATCACCGCCGATCGAGACTTCGCGCGTTTTCCCGGACTGCGCTGGCGCCATCCTCTCGACGATCGGGCGACGCGCGAGAATCCTCGCTAGCTCGCCGGCTCTGCGAGCAGCTCTTCGATGCGGCGCTCGAGCTCGGCTTCGGTCATCCGGGTGGGGGTGTAGAGACGGACGCGGCCGGAGCGGTCCACGAGGACGAGCGTCGGGGTGGCAGAGGCGCCGTAACGCACCATGGCCGCCTCGCTGATCGGCACCGGAATCGAGGCAAAGCCGGGGTAGGACTCGGCCAGCACCTCGGCGATGCGCGCGGTCTCGCCCGCGGGCGTCGCCTCCTGGTCGTCCTTGCCGGTGCCGTAGAGCCGCGTCGGCGCGAGCACCGCGAGGCCGCGCGGGCCGTAGTTCGCTGCCAGGCGGGCGATCGCCGGGGCCTGCGCCTTGCAGTCGCCGCACCAGTGCGCCCAGAAGAAGAGGAGCACGGGTCGACCGCGCAGATCGGCGAGCGCCGGCGGGGTCGGGCCGACGTGAGCTGCCGGCAGGAGCTCCGGTGCCGGGCTCCCTTCGAGTGCGATGAGGTTGATGTTCTTCGAGATCCGCGAGCGCAGGGCGGTGTCGCGAGCCCGCCCGAGCTCCTGTTCGAAGAAGCGCAGCGCGCTGCCGCGACCCTCGCGCTCCAGGAGGACCCGGCCTTCCACCTCGATCGCCGCGCCGAGGGCGTTGCCGGTGGCCGCCGTCTCGGCGGGGATTCGCAGCCGGACTTCGTGAACATAGGCGAGGGCCTGGTCGTCCCGGCCGAGGAGCAGGGCACCACGAGCGAGCCAGGCGAGTCCGTCGAGGTACTCGCCGTCCTCGCCGTTCGTCCGCTTCCAATCCTCGAGTGCAGCCTCGCCGCTCGCGAGGTCGCCGGCCGAGAGCTTGAGCCGGATCGTGCGGGTGAGCTCGCCGGCGCAGAGCGCGCTGCCGGCAAAGTGGAGGAGCAGCAGCATTCCCGCGGCGCGAACGCCGAGTTTCAGCAACGGGCTGCGGCGGCCGCGGCGGAAGAGATCCGAGTCAGCTTGGCGCATCCGGCGGCAGGCTGCACAGGCCATGCCGCGCGCGCTCGCACCGCCCCGCCTGACCGGGTGGTGCCCGGGGTCGCGGCCGGCAGTACCTTGAGAGCATGGCCGCTCGCCCTCCGCGCCCCTCGCGCCCTCAGCGCCTTCCGATCGCTCCGCTGCTCCCGCTGGCGCAGGTCGACCCGCTGGCCCCACTGGATCCAATGGCCGCGCTGGCTGCGGTGTTCCGGCCGGCGGCTTCCGGCGCGGCACCGGCGGGAACG
The DNA here is from genome assembly GCA_018057705.1 of Thermoanaerobaculia bacterium. Classification (NCBI taxonomy): domain Bacteria; kingdom Pseudomonadati; phylum Acidobacteriota; class Thermoanaerobaculia; species Thermoanaerobaculia bacterium. The sequence continues at coordinate 2,808 of JAGPDF010000028.1, forward strand.
AACGGCGGGCGCAAGGCGGCGGCGGAGTGGCGGCGTTTCTACGCCCATCCGTCGGTGCGGCGCCGCCACCAGGAGTATCTCGGCGGACGTAGCCTCGAGACGTCACCGACGGCCTATCTGACTTCGCCCTCTCCGACGCCCGATCCCCCGGCGCGCTTTCGTCCGGTGACCGACCTGCCGGTGATGCTCTCGAGCGAGCTCGAGGTTGCGCGCTCGCTCTGGGACAAGAACTCCCTCCTCGTCCACCTCGACATCGAGCACGTGCACTTCGACGCGCCCTGGGAGCCGCTGATCTATCCCAAGCGCAGCCTCTTCGTGCAGAGGGACGTCGTCGCCGCGATCTCCGCCCTGCTCGCCGAATTCGGGATCGAGGCGCTCCACCTGCTCACCGGGCGCGGCCATCACTTCGTCTGGAAGATCGGGCGGCGTTCGGCGGCGTTCGCGGCTCTGGTGCGTCTCGCAACGCTCAGCGAGGCTCAGAGAACCGCCTATGGCACGCGACGGCCTTTCGCCGGAAAGGCCGTTGGCGCGCCCGCGGGCGCGGCATGGAACGGCCTCGGCAAGGTGATGGAGTACCTCGGCCATCGCATCCTCGCGGCGAGTGGCCCGTCTCCGGTGCCGGTGCAATTCACCGCGGTCGTGGTCGGCCCCGGTGCGCACGGCCGCGAGATCGTCGCCATCGACCTTTCGGAGTACGCCGATCCGCTGCACAAGCGGGCGGTTCGCATGCCGTTCACCGCCTATCTCAAGGCGGAGCGGCGCGGCTGGATTCCGCCCCCACCGGCGGCGCTGCCCCGACTCGTCGCCATTCCCGATTCGGGGGACGAGGACGAGGGCATCCGGATCATGCGCGATCCCGATCTCGCGGCGGCGTTCGCGCGACGCACCCACACGACGATTCCCGATGCGTCGCTCGCCATGGCGGGCCTGATCGCGGCTTACGAGAGCAGTGAGCTGGCGGACTTCCATCGCCGGTTCTATGCCCAGGAGCCCGACCCTCCGGAGCTCTGGACGAACACCTACGACCGGATCGACCTCGGCGCCCTGCCCGCCTGCGTCGCTCGCATCCTCGGGCATCCGAACGACCTGCTCCTGCAGCCGGGCGGGATTCAGCTCGTGGTGCGGACCCTGCTCGCGCAGGGCTGGCATCCGCGGCACATCGCCGGCCTCATCCGGTCGAAGTACGAACGCCCCTTCGGCTGGCTGGCGGACTTCCATTTTCATGATGCGGCGATGCGGGCCGAGATCTACACCCGGTTCTTTGCCGGGCTGATCGCGGTCGGCAACGACCAGATGGTCGACTTCAACTGCACCTCGACGCAGGAGAAGCTCCTCTGCCCAGGAACCGGCTGCCCGTGGAACCTGGAGGCTCTGCGGACCGCCGCGCAGAGCGGTGGTGGACACGCCTGAGATGGCCGGGATGGCCGAAACGGCCGAGAGGCCGGTGCTCGCCGCGGCGGCCGGAGAGCTCGCGATCGGATTCTCGACCGGTTCGTTCTGGCGGACCCGCCTGATCGACTGTCTGGAGCCGATTCGCAAGGCCGGCTTCGGCCAGATCGAGGTCTCGTCGTCGCCCACGCATCTCGACTACCACGATCCGGCGGCTTGCCTCGCCGCAGCGGCGAGGATCCGCGCGCTGGGGCTCGAAGTGCACTCCTTCCAGGCTCCGTTCGCCGACCGGATCGACATCTCGGCCCTCGACGCCCGCGTGCGGGACGCCGCCGTCGACGAGATCTCCCGCGCCGCCGAGGCGGCGGCCACGATCGGGGCGCGCTTCTTCGTCCTGCATCCCGGACCCGAGACGACCGGCGTGCCGCGCGAGCAGCGCCTCGACCGCATGGACTGCGCCGTCGAAGCGCTCGATCGCATCGCCTGGCGCGCCGGTGAGCTCGGGGTGCGGCTGGTGCTCGAGAACATGCTGCCGCATCTGTTCGCCGGCCATGTACGCGACCTTCTCTGGTTGCTCGGCGCTCTCGCCTCGAGCAACGTCGGCATCTGCCTCGACACAGGCCACGCCTACCTCTCCGGCGACCTGAGCCATGTCGCCCACAAGCTCTCCGGGCATCTCTGGATGGTGCACGCGAGCGACAACCACGGCGAGTGCGACGACCATCTCGCGCCGGGGGAAGGCGGCATCGCCTGGCCCGAGCTGCTGCGCCAGCTCACCGCGGAGCACTTTTCGGGCGCTTTCGTTCTGGAGCTCGCGCCGGAGGACGACACGGCTCGATTGCTGCGCCGGGCGCGCGTGTCGGCCGATCTGCTGCGCCGCCTGCATCGCGAGCGTGCCGCCGCCTGAAGGCGATAGCCGCAATCGCCTATCGCCAAGTGACGATCCTCTCCGCGCGTGGCAAAAGCCGCCCTTCCGGGTAAGACTCCGTCCACGCCGCGAGCCCGAGGGGCAGAGCGGGAGTTACCCGGGAATGGGCTTTGAGGTGCTTCGATTCAGTGGCCCGGCGATCGCTTCAGGGGGTCTCGTACGAGCCCCACTTCGGATCGATCTGATCGAGCAGGCGCTGCGCCACTTTCTCCGGGACCTGCTCCTTGCAGATACCGCGCAGGCCCAACCAGCCGGCGTCGCACTCGAGGACCTGCCAAGCTCCGTTCTGCTTGCGCAGCACCGCCTGGCCGGCCTCTTTCTCGTGCATCCAGGTGACCAGGGCGTAGCCGGAGTCGACCCCCACCTGGGCGACCTCGAGGTCGAGAGGTTTGGCCCCGGGGGTGCGGTCGACGAATTCGTGGAGCGCCTGGCGGATCGCCGGCCCCTCCACGTCGACGCTCATCGGCGCGGCGTCGACCGCCGGCGGCGGCGCCTTGCAGCCCGCGAGGCCGAGCGCCAGAAGAGTCATGCATCCACCCAGCGTGACGAAGGATCGCAATACGACGTTCGACAGAGTTCTCATCCTCCACCCCCGGAAGGGCGTTCCGGTCCGGAGAGTCACTCGCGGAGGGCGCCCTCTGTGGCAACTCTGCACCTCCGGGGCGTCGGCGCGCGATACCCGCAAAGGGGGCGGGCGCACCCACCCGGGCTAGTGGGGAAGGGGCGACGGCCGCGGTTGTGCCAGCGCGGCGCGAAGCTCGGCGATGCGGTCGGCGGCGCGCGGCCGGCTGCCGCTCGCCAGATGCCGGGGGTTGATCTCCTGCGAGCGCTCGAAAGCGGCGAGCGCTTCCGGCAGGCGGCCGGCCCGCGAGTGGATCAGGCCGAGGTTGTAGAACAGCACATCGTTGTCCGGTGCCGCTTCTGCAGCGAGGCGGAATTCCCGTGCCGACCTTTCCGGATCCCGGAGCTCGGCGGTGAGGCCGCGCATGTAGTGGAACTCGCCGATGAGATTTCTCGTCAGGTAGTCCTTGGGAACCCGCGGATCGCTCTCGCCCGCGAGCTCGTCGGCGTCGGCGATGGCGGCGATGTCGGAGCCAGCGGCGAACTCGTTCGGGCGATCTCCGGGTGCGCCGCGCCGCGCGACGCGGAAGAGAAGCCCTTCGGGGAGGATCTCGAGCGGGGGCAGGTTCCAGTTGGGATGGTGGGTAAAGTAGAGCCGGCTCCGGTCGGGGTCGAAGCGCAGCGGTGGACGCGGCGTCTCGTCGGCCCCCTGGACTCCCTGGGCGACGAGGTCGACGTCGGGCCGCAGCCCCACGACGTGGCGCAGGTAGAGCAGCACGAACAGGATGTTGTCGTCGCTCGCCACCAGATGCGCGCCGGGGGGGAGCTGCGCGAGGAGCCTCCGGCTGTAGTCCTCGGCGATGCGGTAGCGGCTGCGGTCGAAGGCGTTCCAACCGGTGATGAGGCCGAGCGCCGGCAGGGCGAGGAGCAGCCAGGCGAGCCGCCGCGGGAGCCGCGCGGCCAGCGCCTGGGCGCCGAAGCCGGCGAGGAGTGCCCCGCAGAGGTAGGCCGGGATGTAGTACCGGTGCCAGATGAAGAGATCGCTCCTCGAGCCGTGCAGTCCCATAGCGACGAGATTGCCGAGAATGCAGAGCAGGAGGATCGCGGGCGCGAAGCGTCGCCGGCCACTCGCGAGCAGAACGAGGGTGCCGAGCAGTGCGAGGAAGGCGCCGCCGGCAGTGAGCTCGGCGCCGAAGCTCGCCACGAAGTCGCTGGCGATCGCAGCCCAGTCGCGGGCGCTCTCGAGCCAGCGCCTCTCCCAGAAGCCGCGCCGGGTGACGACGGCGAGAAGGCGGTCGAGCGTCTCGGGGTCCCCCCAGTCGAGCGCCGGGTCGCTGCGCGAACGCCACGGCAGAAAGAGGTAAGGGAGGAGGCCGGCCGAGAAGGCGGCCGCAGCGACGCCGAGCTCGCGCCAGCGCAGCAGGAGGCGCGGCTCGACGAGGCTCGCGGCGCCGGCGAAGGCGGCGGCTGCGACCAGCATGAAGGTGTGGTTGGTGGCTCCGAGGCCGCAGAGGAAGGCGACTGCAGCCAGCCGGCGCGGCGTCCGGTCACCCTCCCAGGCGAACGCCGCGAGGAGCGCCGCCACAAGACAGAGCGCGCCGAGGGCGTAGACCCGCTGGATGTTGGCCTCGCCCCAGAAGCTCGGCGCGACGGCGAGGAGGCCGGCGACGAAGAGAGCGACCGGTCGTTCCATTCCCAGGCGACGCGCCAGCCTGAACAGCAGTCCCAGAGTCGCCGCCGCGCACGCGGCAGAGAAGAGGCTCATGCGGAACGCGATCGAGCCCGCGGGCAGCAACATCGTCCAGAGCTTGCCCAGGAGAACGTAGAGCGGATAGGCGCTGGGGTGAGGGATGCCGAGGACGTACACCGCCGTCGTGAGCTCGCCGCTGTCGCCGACGTAGATCGTCCTGCAGGCTCCGGTGGCGTAAATTGCAAATCCGAGACAGGCGAGCGCGACACCGATCCAGCGGTCCACCCTGGCCGCCGCTGCCGTCGTCGCCGGAGCTCCTTCCGTCGGCTTCACGGCCCTCCCTGCAGCTGCTTCAGGTTCTGCTGGAAGAGCGCGTTGTCGGGCTCGAGAGCGAGGCAGCGCTCGAGCGCGCGGATGGCGCGCGGCCGGTCCCCGGCGAGGTAGGCGACGTTCGATTCGTACTGACAGACGATGGCCAGGCGGGGCGCAACGGCACCGGCCTCGGCCAGCTGCGCGAGCGCCTCGGGATAGGCGCCGCGCCGGGCGGCCGTCGCCGCCGCTTCGGCGAGCGCCAGGGCCCGGGCCTCGGCCGCGTTCGCGGCCACGAACTCACCGGAGCTCCCGGTCAGTCGCAGCAGTGCCTGTCGGGCCGGTTCGTAGCCCGGCTGGTAGCGCAGCGCCAGCCGGTAGCTCGTGACCGCCTCGCTGGCGCGCCCGAGCCGTTCGAGGGCCAGTCCCTGGTTGTAGTGCCCCTCGGGGTTGAGCGGCTCGAGCTTCAGGGCCACGGCGAGCTGGACGAGCGCCTCTTCGTAGCGCCCGAGCGCGCCCAGGGCCCCGGCGAGACTCGTCCGCAGGGAGGAATCTTCGGGATCGCGCTCGACCAGCGCCTGGTACATCCGCGCCGAGCGCTCGAACTGCTTCTCTTCGAAGGCGATGGCGGCGAGGTTGCGGTCGCTTTCGGGGGAGCTGCCCCCCGCGAGGTAGCCGAGACTCTGCAGGTGCTCGACGAGCGCCTCGTCCACCTTGCCGTCCCGGGACGGCGCGGCGCCGGTCTCGCCGCCGCCCTTCTGGCCGGCGTTCCCGCCACTGTTCTCGCGCCTGTTTTCGTAGGTCGCTATGCGATCGAGCTGCGGGAGATCGCGGAAGGCCGCCTGCAGGACCTTGCCGGGCATGTCCGCCGCCGGCGCGAGGCCGCCCAGGGCGAGCACCGTCGGCGCGATGTCGAGGAGCGTCGCACCGTCGAGCCGCGTTCCGGGCCGCACGCCGGCGCCGTAGAAGAAGAGCACGCCCTCCTCGTCGTGGAACTTCTCGGAGACGCGCCGCATGTCGCGCAAGCGGCTCGGATCGTCGGGCAGCGTGCCGAGCTCGAAGCCGTGGTCGGAGAGCACGACGAGTGTCGTTCCTGAGTCGAGTACGGCCAGGAAGTCGCCCAGAATCCGGTCGGCATACTCGTACACCGCCTCGACGGCGCGGCCATAACGGCGCTGCTGGAGGGCCAACTCACCGGCCAGCCCCTGGGCACGGAAGAGGTGACCGAAGAGGTGGGACGTCGAATCGGTGCCCTCGAAGTAGGTGAGCATGAGGTGAGGGCGTTCGCTCCGCCAGAGCTCGAGGCCGAGGTCGCGATAGGTGCGCATGGTCGCGAGCACCCAGCGGAAGTGCTGCAGATCGTCCCCGAGTGAGAACGGACGGGCGATCTCCTCCGCCGTCACATCGACGAACGGCGCCAGCTCGGCCGCGCCGATCTGCTGCGGGCGGACGAGTCGGGGCGCCAGCCGGCTTTCGAGCTCGGGAGGCCAGGTCGCGCCCGGACCGCTCTGCTGCTCGAAACCCTGCGCGAAGAGGAAGTGCCAGGCGAGATGGTCGCTGGCGATGAATCCGTTGACCTTCTCCGGCGGCCAGGTCGCCCACCACCCGAGAGTGCCGACACGCTTGCCGGCGTCGGAGAAGAGGTTCCAGAGAGCCTTGACGCGCCGCATCTCGCTCGTCACCGGAGCCGTGCGCTCGCTGCCGGCCTCGTGCACGACGAAGTGGCCGATGCCGTGCTGGTCCGGGGTCTTGCCCGTGGCGATCGTCGTCCAGAGGATGGGCGAGAGCATCGGCTGGAAGCTCTTGAGCCGCCCGTAGGCGCCGCCCCGGCGCAGCTTCGCGAAGTTTGGGAGCTTGCCCTCCGCGAGCATCAGGTCGACCGTGTCGGGGTCGAGTCCGTCGAAGCCGAGGACGAGCACCCGGCGCTCGCTCGGAGCACACGACGAGAGGGCGAGGGCGGCCAGGAGCGCCGGCGCGACGAGCGCGCCGACGACTCGGCGCCGGAAGCGAACCGCAAGGGAGAGGCAGGGAACGGGGCGCATCGAGTGGCCAGGATGCTAGCAGGAGGTCGCGCCCTGGTTTCCATTTCCGCGGCGCAATGGGAGGATCTGCTGCCATGGACGAGTCCGCGGGTCCGTCCCTGGTTCGCGCAGCGGGGTCCGTCTGGAATCGAGTCGTCTGGGACGAGGACCGGATGAGGCTCGACGGACAGGTCTTTCGCCTCGAAGAGGTGGGGACGCCACCGGCGGTGGCGCCGGAGGAGCTGCGCTTCTTCAAGAATCGAGCCTTCGTCGAGAGCCTGATGGGCTTCTTCCGGCTGCGCCCGGAGTTCCAGCCGCAGCGCATCCTGGAGATGGGGATCTGGGAGGGTGGCAGCGTCGCGTTCTGGAACCAGGTCTTCCGTCCTCTGCGCCACGTCGCCTTCGACCTCGCTCAGCGTGAGGACAGCCCGGAGTTCAGGACCTGGGCATCACGGCGCGCCGAGCCCGGCTCGGTCGAGACGATCTGGGGAGTCGACCAGTCCGACCGCAGCGTCGTTCTCGACCTTGCCCGCGGCAAGCTCCGGGGAGCACCCGACCTCATCATCGACGACGCGGCCCATATTCTCGAGTGCCTGCAGCCTGCCTTCGAAACCCTCTTCCCGCTCCTGCGCCCGGGGGGGATCTACCTGATCGAGGACTGGTCCTGGGCGCATCGCGCCGGAGCGCAGGATGACGATCACTTCTGGCGCCCTTACGGAGATCCGACGAGGCTGATCTTCGAACTCGTCGAAGCGGTGGCGACGAGCGGCGACATTGTCGCATCGGTCCATCTCGACCCGGACTGGGTCGCCATCGAGCGCGGACCGCGTCGCATCGACGATCCCCTCCGTTTCCGGGTCAACGAACATATTGTCCGCCGGGAGACTCGCCGGTAGTGCGCGTCCGCCCGCACCCTCGCGGTCCCCGCGCGGTCCGGTTGCGGAGTCTCCGCCTCAAGCCGACTTCGCAGTCGGCGTCTTCGCGGTCGATCTGCCGGCCGCATAGAGGAATCCGAGCACCGCGAGTATGACGGCGAGCGTCAGCAGCTCGCCAGACAGGCCTCCGACCTTCGGGTCCGCGCTCTTGGGGATCCACTTGAGCGCCGCCGCGGCGGCGATCGCGATCCCGGCGAGGCCCTCGCCCGCGACCAGACCCGAGGCGGCGAGGATTCCCGGATCGCTCTCGTTGGCACTCTTTTCGCCCGGCGCGGCGGCCTTCTTTTCGAACCGCTTGCGCACCAGGCCGCCGACGTAGAGACAGGCCATCGAGGAAAGCGGCAGGTAGACCCCGATCGCGAAGGCGAGGCCCGAGACGCCACAGAGCATCGCCGAGATGGAAACACCGGCTCCGGTCGCCACGAGATCCCAGGGCAGGTTGCCCGACAACACCCCTTCGATGATCGTCTTCATGAGCGTCGCCTGCGGCGCCGCGAGCTCCTTGCCGCCGAACGTGTAGGTGTTGCCGAGCAGCAGCACCGTACCGGCGACCGCCCAGCAGGCCACAGAAGCGCCGATGAGCTGGCCGAGCTGTTGCTTGGCCGGCGTCGCGCCGACGAGATACCCGGTCTTCAGGTCCTGTGCGATGTCGCCGGCCTTGGACGCGGCGATGGCGACGATCGTTCCCACGGTGAGCACTGCGGCGCGGGCGCCGCCGTCCACCCAGCCGGCGGCAGCGAAGGCCGAGGCGACGCCGAGCAGCGTCACGAGGGCAATGCCGGAGGTCGGTTGCGATGAGACTCCGACGATGCCGACGATGCGCGCTGCGACGGCGACGAAGAGCACGCCGAAGAGCCCGACGCCCGCTGCGCAGACGGCGCGCTGGGTGAGGTCCATGCCGCCGGCGAAGATGCCGGGGACGAGCCACGAGACGGTGACGACGGTGGCGATGCCGCCGAAGACGAAGCCGCCCGGGAGATCCCGGTCGGTGGTCGCGGCCGCGAGCCGGCTCTCCGCGGAGATCGCAGTGCCAGCGGTCGCCGCCTTCTTCTTCAGGCCCTTGGCGACCGCGGCGAAAGACGCGACCATGGTCGGGAAATTGCGCGCCACCGTGAGGATGCCGGCGGTCGCCACCGCGCCGGCGCCGATGTAGCGCACATAGCGCGACCAGATGTCCCCGACCCCCATGTCGGTGACCAGGCGGACCGTCTCGGGATAGAGCGGCGCTCCCAGGTGCGCGCCCATCCAGGCGATGAGCGGAATGAGGACGAGCGACGAGACGATCGAGCCCGCGACGCAGACCGCAGCCTGGCGGTAGCCGAGGATGAAACCGACGGCGAAGAGCGCCGGCGAGAGCTCGAGCGCGAGTTGCGCCTTCGGCAGGACCGGCAGCAGGTAGGAGATTTCCGACGGAAAGAGAAAGGCGACCGAGATCAGGATCTTCACCGCCGCGCCGACCGCCATGCCGCGGAAGATCCAGACGCCGGCACTCGTCCCGCTCTCCGACGCCCGCAGCACTTCGGCGCAGGCTCGGCCCTCGGGGTAGGGGAGCTCGTCGTGGGCATCGACGATCAGCAGGCGACGCAGCGGGATCATCGCCGAGATACCGAGCAGGCCGCCCAGGAAGCAGAGCGCCACCACCTGCATGTAGGGCGGCACCATTCCCCAGAGGAAGAGCGCCGGGATGGTGAAGATCGTGCCGGTGGCGAGCGCGGTCGAAGCCGAGCCGATGGTCTGGGCGAGATTCACTTCGAGAATCGTCGAGCGCAGCTTGAGCGCGCGGAAGACGACGACCGCCATCACCGCAGCCGGAATCGAGGCCGAAACGGTCATGCCGACTCTCAGGCCCAGGTAGGCGTTGGCGGCGCCGAAGAGCACGCCGAGGACGACTCCGGCCGCGACGGCCTTGAAGGTGAACTCGGCGACGCTCTCGGAGCGCAGGGCGAGGGGGTCGCGTGTCATGTCGATCTCCGCTAGAAGACCTGGATACTACATGAGCGAAATCGCCCGCGGCGCGATAGTTTGCAGCGATGTCCTTCGGGGTTTCGAGCGCCAGTTGGCGGGAGGTTCGCCGCTTGACCGTGCTGGCCACGCCGGTGGCCCTGACCCAGCTCTCGTCGATGCTGCTCTGGACGATCGATCTGCTGATGGTCGGGCGAATCGACGTCCTCTCGCTCAATGCCGTCTCGCTCGGCCGCATCTGGGTGATGGGGACCTCGATCTGCGCCATCGGACTGATCTTCGGGATCGACGCGATCGCGTCCCAGGCGCATGGGGCGCGCGATCGCGAGCGGCTCGGGGACGTCCTGCTCCACGCCGGGGTGCTGGCGCTCGGCATCAGCCTGCCACTCGGCGCCCTCTGGCTCGGCACGGAGCGCCTGCTGCTGCTTCTCGGCCAGGATGCGGCGACGGTCGCCCTCGCGCATCGTTACGTCGTGGTGCAGATCCCCGCCCTGCCGTTCTTTCTTCTCTTCGTGGCGCTCAAACAGTACCTGCAGGCGCGCGGCATCGTGCGGCCGGCGATGTGGGTGAGCTTCGCCGCCTGCGGATTCAATACGTTTCTCAACTGGCTGCTGATCTTCGGCCATTGGGGGGTGCCGAAGATGGGGGCGGTCGGCGCCGGCGTCGCGACGGCCGTCACCGAGGCGATGATGCTGCTGGCGCTGCTGTTCTTGATCCGCCGATTCCGTCTGCAGCGCGGGGCCGCCACGGTGCTGGACCTCACGCGGCTGCGGGTGAAGGGGCTGTCGGAGATCGCGCGCCTCGGGCTGCCGGTCGCGGTGATGCTGGCGCTCGAGTACTGGGCCTTCGCGATCTCCTCGATGTGGGCCGGCTGGCTGGGCCCGACCGAGCTCGCGGCGCACTCGATCGCGCTCAACCTGGCCTCGATCACCTACATGGTGCCGCTGGGAATCAGTCTAGGCGCCGCGACCCGGGTCGGGAACCTGATCGGTGCCGGCGAACCGCGGGCCGCACAACGCGCGGCGTGGGTCGCCTTCGTTCTGGGAGGGGGGGTGATGTCGCTCTTCGCGCTGCTGTTCGTCGGCGGACGCAACATCATCCCCACCTGGTTCACACTCGACGTTTCGGTCGTCGCCCTGGTGGCGACGCTCCTGCCGATTGCCGCCGCCTTCGAGCTCTTCGACGGCCTGCAGGTGGTCGGGAGCGGCGTTCTGCGCGGCATGGGCAGGACGCGCCCGGCAGCACTCTTCAATCTGTTCGGCTACTACGCACTTGGGCTTCCACTCGCCGCCTGGCTCGGGCGTCCCGAGCGGCTGGGGTTGGTCGGCATCTGGTGGGGACTGGCTCTCGGCCTCGCCGTGGTCGCCGGCCTGTCGGTCGCCTGGGTGGCCTGGCGCGGGCCGGCTCGGACCCCCGCTCTGCTCTAGGCCAGGTGCTCCCCGGCGGGGCGGCCCAGCAGGAGGAGCAGGGTTTCCTCGCGGAGCCCGGCGTCCTCCCGATGGCGCCCCCGGGCCGCCATGGTCTTCATCACTGGCTGCTGCTTGCGAACGCCGCGCATCTTCATGCACATGTGCTCGGCCTCGACGACGACCAGGGCGCCCACGGGGGCGAGGTGCTCCATCAGCGCGTCCGCGATCTGCGCCGTCATCCGTTCCTGAAGCTGCGGCCGGCGGGCGAAGACCTCGACCGTGCGGGCGAGCTTCGAGAGACCGACGACACGGCGCTGAGAAGGCAGGTAGGCGATGTGCGCCCGGCCGAATACGGGGAGGAGGTGGTGCTCGCAGAAGCTCGTGAACTCGATGTCGGCCAGCGTCACGAGATCCTCGGACTCCTGTTCGAAGGTCCTCGATAGGTGGACGCCGGCCTCCTCTCCCAGTCCCGCAAAGAGCTCCTGCCAGGAGCGCGCGACCCGGGCCGGAGTGTCCATAAGTCCTTCGCGCGCCGGATCCTCGCCGATGGCGAGCAGCATTTCGCGCACGGCCCTCTCCATCCGGGGGCGATCGAAGCCGTGCGGCGCCGGGGAGAGGTTGTGCGGCAGGAGCGACAGCTTCGGATGCGTGACCATGATTCGACTTCCTCCGCTCTCATTACGCGGCAGAAGGCGTGGCCAGATGAACTTCCGGTGAGACGGCGCCTGCGGCGAGCCCGGAACGGAAAAAGGGCCGGCGAACGCTCGCCGGCCCCCAGCTTTCGGACTGCCTCCGCCTTCAGGGCGGAATCAGAAGCTGTACTTCGCCCCGAACCGGTAGGTGCGCGGCGAGTTCGTCGAGCGCCCCTCCTCGAAGGTGCTGCCCGCCCGATCCTGCACGAGGGTGAATCGCGCCTGATTCGTGACGTTGAAGATGTCGAGGAAGATTCCGAAGCGGCCATCCGCGTCGCCGACGTTCATGAACCACTCGGCCCGCAGGTCGAGCTCGCTCTTGTCCTCGAGGCGTCGCGAACCGCGCGGCTCACCGTGGAAGCGCACGGTGCCCTGGTTGAAGTCGTAGCAGTCGCCATCGACGACCAGGCAGGTCGAACGCAGGTTGTAGGTGTCGCCGGTGTTGAAGGTGTAGTTGCCCGAGAACAGCAGATTCAGCTTCGGGATGGCGTAGGAGCCCTGCAGCTTGACGGCGTGGGTCGGATCGTTGGTGAGCTTGCCTTCGGCGAAGACCAGCGAGTTCGGCGTGTCGAGGAAGCTGCTGGCATTGTCGCCGCCGTACTGACCGCTGGCGCTCAGGTTGTCGATGTTGCCCGTCGCTTCCGAGTAGACGTAGGAGAGCAGCATCTGCCAGTTGTCGCGCAGCCGCCGGTTGAGGACGAACATGTAGCCTTCGTACTTGCGGTGGAGGTCCGGGACATTCCGGTAGACGAGAACGTCGTCTTCCGGGTTCAGATAGTCGTAGACCGTCGCGGGTCTCCCGGTCTCCTCGACGATCCCGTTGATGGGCACGAAGATGCCATCCCGACTGACGGTCTCGATGAAGTCCTTCTTCTCGCGGTGGATGTACGTGAAGGAGGCCGTGATGCCGCCCCCCAGCTCGCGGTCGATACCGAGGGTGTACTGGTCCATGTAGGGTTGATCGAGGTCCTCCTCGATGACCACGACGCCAGGGGTCACCTGGCCCAGGTCCTCGATGTAGCCGCTCGGATAGATGTTGCGGTATTCGAGCGGCGTGTAGGCGCCCTCCCTCGCGTAGTAGAACTCGGTGGCGACGAACTTCTCGAAGAAGCGGCCGTAGTGCCCCTTCAGGACGGTCTTGCCGTCCCGGGTCATGTCCCAGGCGAAGCCGAGCCGGGGCGCGACGGCGGTGTTGTCGAAGATGTTGCCTTCGCCGGGAACCGAACCGTGGTTGAACTCGGCGCGGACGCCGACGTTCACCGTGAAGGTCGGCGTGATCCGCCAGCTGTCCTGCGCGAAGAGCGACTGGCGCTCGACGGTGCCCTTCAGGTCGTAGCTGTAGTTGTAATAGCCCTGGGTGTAGGGGACGTAGTCGTACTCTTCCGTGCCCGGGTCGTCGTAGTAGCCGTAGTTGTCGTAGAACCAGACACCGGTCGGCGCGCCATAGCGGCTGCGCACCGTCGAGCGCTCGAGCTCCATGCCGAACTTGAAGTCGTGATCGCCCTTGATGAAGTCGTCGGCGAAGTGCGAGACCGACGCGACGATCTGGTTGCGCGTGCGATCGGCAAGGTAGAAGAAGTTGGAGTTGGTGTTGTAGAGGCCGGTCGCGCCGTCGTACCGTCCGGCGATGTCGTAGCCCTGGTTCGGATCGAGGTAGTAGTAGCCGTCGTAGCCGCCGTAGGAGACGTTGAGGATGGTGTTCTCCGAGAGGATCGAGCGCCAGGAGACGTTGCCGACGTACTCGGGGGCGTCCTCGGTCACGGTCGCCTCGAGCGGCGTCACGGAATCCGCGCCGCGGCCGATGATGTCGTAGCGGTCCCATTCGAGCCAGCCGTCGATGCTGTTCTGCTCGTTCAGCTGCCAGGAGAGCTTGCCGAAGAGGCGCGGCGATTCCTCGGTGCGGATCGGGCCGCCGTTGGAGCTCTCCTCCTTGAAGTACTGGGCGGAAACGAAGAACCAGAGCTTGTCCTGGATGAACGGACCGCCGATCTGCGCGGTGGTGTCGATGAACGACTCGTTGGTCGGGTTCAAGCCTTCGAACTCCTCGCCGCTGAAGCTGTCGGAGAGGCTCTTGTTCGAGTAGTAGGCGTCGACCAAACCCTTGTACTCGTTGCCGCCCGACTTGGTCACGCTGTTGAAGACCACGCCGGTGAAGCTGCCGTACTCTGCCGGCGCCCCGAGGCCGACCAGCTGGACCTCCTCGACGATGTTGTAGTTGACGAACGACCAGGCCGTGCCGCCCTCCGGGTCCGAAGTATCGACCCCGTCGAGCTGATAGGCGAGTCCGGATCCGGCGGAACCGAAGGCGACATCGTTGTTGATTCCGGGTGCGAGATTCAGGACGTCGGGCTGGAAGCGGCCGGTCGGCAGGTTCTGGAGATAGTCGCTGTCGAGGTTGGTGTTCGTGGCGGAGCTCGCGGTGTCGACCGTCGCGGCGTCAGCGGTCACCACGAGGGTCTCGCTGACGGTCGCGACGCCGAGCTTTACCGCGACGTCCTGGGTCGCTCCGGTCACCAGTGTCACGCCCTCGAGGCGGACGGTCTGGAAACCATCGAGGCTGACGGTCACGGAGTAGAGACCGGGCGCCACTTCGGGAAAGCGGAAGCGTCCGCTCTCTTCGGTGACCGAAGTGCGGGCGCCGCCGATCAGCGAAGGGCTCGAGACTTCGACGCTGGCGCCGGGCACCGCAGCGCCCGATTCGTCGGTCACCGTTCCGGTCAGCGCGGCCGTTGTCTTGCTCTGTGCCCATGCGCCCGACGCGAGGAGCGCCGCGCAGAGGGCCATTCCCAGTGTGCTCCGAAACCGACTTGTCATCTTTCCAGCCTCCTTGTTCGCCTTCGGAAGTCCGAAGAAGGTTCGCGGCATCGCGACCCTGGCTCGATGGGCGAGCGCAAGATCACTGCCATGTATCCGGTACGCGGTTCGTGGCGGGCACAATAGCGCCGAAGGCGAGAGCCGACAAGGGTTGCGGCGCCCAGTCTGGTGATTTCGTAGGATAAAGGGGATGCCCGCGCTGCGACGGCCCCATGGACGGACTCCGCCGATTTGGATCGGGCTCGGCCTGGCCGTGTGCCTCGCGGGCGCCTTCGCCACCCTCGGCTGCGGTGGCTCTGGCGGCGCCGGCGACTCGGACGCGGCTGTGTCCTCCCGCGGCCTCACGGTCGAGAAGACGCTTGGCCCCCTCCCGTCGGGTGTCCGGCCTGACCAGCTCAACGTCCTGCTGGTGACGCTCGACACCACGCGCGCCGACCGCATCGGCGTCTATGGACGACCGCTCGGCGCACCGGCGGCGGAGACTCCGGTGCTCGACCGGTTGGCGGCGACCGGTGCGAACTTCCTGCACGCGGCTTCGGTGACCCCGCTCACCCTTCCGGCGCATGCGACGCTCATGACCGGACTCCTGCCTGCCGCCCACGGAGTGCGCGACAACGGCGGCTACCGGCTCGCGGACGACCGCAAGACATTGGCCGAGGCCTTCTCCGCGGCCGGCTTCCGCACCGGCGGCTTCGTCTCGGCCTACGTGCTCGACCACAAGTGGGGCATCGCCCAGGGGTTCGAGCAGTATTTCGACGATTTCGACCTCGAGAAGATGAAGACCCTGAGCCTGGGGGAGATCCAGCGCCCCGGCGACGAGACGATCGCCCACGCCATGCAGTGGATCGATGGGTTGCAGGCGGGGCAGAACGGCGCCGCCGGACAGGGCGAACGCTTTTTCGCCTGGGTGCACCTCTACGATCCGCACACACCCTATACCCCGCCCGAACCGTGGAAGAGCCGCTACCCCGAGGCGCCCTACAACGCCGAGATCGCCTGGACGGACAGCCTGGTGGGCAGGCTCCTCGAATACCTGCAGGCGCGTGGTCTGCGCGACCGCACCATCGTCGCCGTCGTCGGCGATCACGGCGAGGGCCTGGGCGACCATGGCGAGCTCGACCACGGCTACTTCATCTATCGTTCGACGTCGTGGGTGCCTTTTCTGCTCGATGCCCCGTTCGCTGCCGCGAAAGGCCGGGTCGTGCCGACCCCGGTGGGCCATGCGGACGTCGCGCCGACGCTGCTCGAGCTCGCCGGAGTCGCGGGCGGCCTGGAGCCGGGACAGGGGAGGAGCCTCGTGCCGCTCCTCGCCGGCGAGGCCGACCCGGCAGGGTCGCCGCCGCGCGCCTACAGCGAGATCTTCCTGCCGCGCCTCCACTACGGCTGGTCGGAGCTGCGCTCCCTGCGGCGCGACCGCTGGCACTTCATCGAGGCGCCGCGCGCCGAGCTCTACGACGTCGAGGCCGATCCGCGCGAGGTGCGCAACCTGGCCGATGACGAGCGCCGCGTCGTCCGCGAGCTCCGGGCGGAGCTCGCGGCGCTCGATGCCACCGTCCAGCCCGCGGCCTCCGGCACGGCGCCCGTCGAAGAGGACGAGGAGACCATGCGGGCGCTGGCGGCGCTCGGCTATATCGGCGGCCAGGCGCTCGACACCGGCAAGTCGTTCCGGGACCTGCCCGACCCGAAGGACCGGCTCGACGTCTTCGCCAAGATGGGCCGGGCGCGCGGATTGGCGCGTGGCGAGGACTCGAAGAAGGCCATCTCCCTGCTCGAAGAGGTGCTGGCGGAGGACCCGGAGGTCGTCGACGCCTGGTTCACTCTCGCGAACGTGCACTATCGCGAGCGCAACTGGGCGAAGTCCGCCGAGTACTACCGCGAGACGCTCGCGCGCCGCCCCGATCACGACTGGGCGATGATCGGCCTCGCCGACACCTACGTCGCCCGCGGCGAGATCGACGCTGCGGTCGCCGGCTATCGCAAGTACCTGGAGGTCGATCCGAAGAACGCCCAGATTCTCTATCGGCTGGCCCAGGTCGAGCTCGACGCCGGCCGTGATGCAGACGCCGAGAAAGGCCTGCGGAAGACCCTCGAGGTCGAACCGCGGACGGCGCGCGCCGAGGTCGGTCTGGCGGTCGTCGCCTTTCGCCGGAAGGATCTGCCGGCGGCCCACGCGGCGCTCGATCGTGCCCAGCGAATCGACCCCCGAGCCAAGCACGCGCGCTACAACCGCGCCCTGATCTTCGAGGCGGAGGGCCGGCTCGCCGAGGCGGCCGCCGCTTATCGCCAGGAGATCTCCGATCATCCCGGGAGCTTCAAGGCGTTCTTCAATCTCGGCCGGCTGCTCGAAGCGATGGGGGACAGGGCCGGAGCGCTCGCGGCCCTGCAGAGCGCCGTCGCCATCAACGGCGAGTACGCGATGGGCCGCCTTTTTCTGGCGCGGGCGCTGCTCGCGACCGGGGATCTGGCCGGCGCCGAACGCGAGGCGCGCCGCGGGCTCGAGATCGACGCGCAAGGCCCGTTTGCGCCGCTGGGGCACTACGTCCTGGCGGATGCCTACGGCCGTCAGGGGCGCGCCGGCGATGCGGCAAGGGAAGCGCAGCTGGGCAAGGAGGCCGAGGCCCGCGCCGCGATTGTGGGCAACGCGCGGGCGAAGGTCGCGCCCGCCGATCCCGATTCCTAGATCCGGCGCTGCGAGTTTTCAGTCAACGGAGGTGAAGGGCGGTCAGCTCTTCGCTTCGAGCTCGAGCGCGCGCCAGAGGTACCAGCTGGCGGCGGTTCGATACGGTCGCCACTTTTCTCCGAGCGCGAGCAGTTCCTTGGGCTTGGGCAGGACCTCCCTCCCGAATGTGCGGGCGAAGCCCTTGCGTACGCCGTAGTCGTCGAGCGGCAGCACGTCCGGCCGGCCGAGAGTGAAGATCAGGAACATCTCGACCGTCCAGGTGCCGATGCCGCGGACGCTCGTCAGGCGCTCGACGAGCTCGCTGTCCGAGAGTTTCTCGGCCGCCCGCCGGGTGGGAATCTCTCCGGCCAACGACTTCTGCGCCAGATCCTTGACCGCGGCGACTTTGCTGCGCGACAGCCCCGCGGCCCGCAGGAGCTCCTCGGGGGCGTCGGCGATCTTCTCCGGACCGGGGCAGCGGCGCGAGCCGAAGCTCGCGCAGACTCGGGCATAGATCGTCGCGGCCGCCTTGCCGGTCAGCTGCTGGTAGACCACCGACTCGAGCAACGCCTGGTAGGGGGTCTGCCGCGGTGCGATCGTGAGCCGGCAGGGGCCGACCTCGCGGATGAGCCGCGCCATCGTCCGATCCTTGCGGGAGAGATGCGCCACGGCGGTGTCGACGTCGAACAGCGGTGAGACGTTGGTGTCGCGAATTTGCGTGGCCTCCTCTGCTTCGGGGAGGCGGGAGTCTAGCGGATCAGGTCGAGAACGCCGAATCGACTCGGACGATGGAAATCGGCGGGCGAAGTGAAGGTCGGCGACCAGCACGAGAACTCCGGCTCTCCGCCGTGCGGACGCTCGATGCGGTAGAAGTTGGCCCTGAGCGTCGACGGCGGCGCTGCGAGATCGAGGCCGCGCCATGGGATGGCGAGGTGGGCACGCCAGTCGGCACGCTCGCCGGTCGGTTCGGCGCCCCACTCGAGGCCGCTGCAGTTCCATTGCGTGTCGACCTGCATGCCGATGCGATCGCCGTGGGGATTGAAGACCCGAGCATCGAACAGCACACCGGCCGGGCTGAGCTCGAACTCGAAGTAACGGGTCGGCACCGCCTCGCCCGGAGCGAGAAAGAGCTCCACGACCTCCTGCTGCCAGAGCGGGTCGTCGCGCTCGGTGAAGGTGCCCCAGGCGTCGTCGTCGCAGCAGTGGAAACGGACGTGGAGGTGCGACTCCTCCCACGCGAGCTCGACCTGCGTCGGCCAGCACGCCTGCGCCCGGCCATCGGCACGCACGAACGCGGTGAGCTCCGTCCGGCCAGCGCCAAGGTGGACGACGCCGACCCGCGGGGGCGTCACTCCCATGGGCCGGGTGGCATCGCCAGGCGTTCGACCGCCTCGCCGGCGAGCGCCGAGCGCTCGAGGATCTCGGGGACGTCGCCCAGCGTCACGCCGGCGAACCAGAGATTCCCCGGCCAGACCACCACGGTGACCCCGCGGCTGCAGTGCTTGAGGCAGCCGGTGCGTGTCACCAGCACCTCGTCCCTGAGCCCGCGGGCTCGCACCAGGTCCTTGAATGCCTGATAGACGGAGAGCCCGTCGCGCGCGGCGCAGCAGGGTTTCTCGGAGTCCGGACCGCGTTCGTTCACGCACACCAGCACCTGGGATTGCGGCTTCGGCATGCGTGGATACTAGCGAAGCGACGCAGCAGGCGCGGTCAGAAGTGGCGCTGCGCCAGAAAGCTGGCGAGAGATCCGGGCTAGGATCCTGCCCGGGCCCCCTGAATGACCGCACGCATGCTCCTCAATCCTGCCGCCGGGCGCGGCCGCGGCCGGCGCTCGATTGCGGCGATCACCGCGGCGGCGCGCCGGCACGGCATCGAGGTCGAGGTTCCGGAGAGTGCGGCGGATCTGACGGCGTGCGCGCGGCGCGCCGCCGGTGACGGGATCGAGCGCCTGCTGGTCGGCGGCGGCGACGGCACCTGGCACCAGGCGGCGCGCGGCCTCGCCGGCAGCGCCTGCGCGCTCGCCCCGATCGCCCTCGGTACCGGCAACGATCTGGCGCGGGAGCTCGGCTTTCCGCTCGACCCGATCGCGGCGATCGGTCGCGCCGTCGAGGGTCCGGTCACCCGCATCGACCTCGGCCGGGCTGGCGAGGGGATCTTCTGCGGCGTCGCCGGTTCGGGCTTCGACAGCCAGTGCGCCGAGTACGCGAAGAGCGTCCGCCGGTTGCGCGGCCCGCTGGTCTATGTCTGGTCGGTGATCCGGGTGCTGGCGCGCTTCACGCCGCTCCGCGCGACGCTCGACCACGACGGCGGGAGGTTCGAGGGCGAGGTCATGTTCGTCTCGCTCGCCAACACCCGCTGGTTCGGCGGCGGCATGCACATCGCTCCGCACGCCGACGCGACCGATGGACTGCTCGACGTGGTGATCGTGCACCGCGTCTCTCGCCTGCGGCTGCTTTCGGTCTTTCCGCGCGTCTACTCCGGCAGGCACCTCACGCACCCGGCGGTTTCGATCCTGCGCACCAGCCGGGCCCGCCTCGCTTTCGATCGTCCGTCGATGCTCTATGGCGACGGCGAAGCGATCACCCCGGTGCCGATGGCTTCGTTGTCCGGCGATGCGGCCGGCGGACTCGCAGTGAGCCTCGAGCCGAAGCGGCTCGCCGTCGTGCGCTCGCAGGAGGGAAGGCTAGCGTGAAGTCTGGGACGGGTGAAGCGAGGAAGCCCGGCCCGGGGTCGCCGGGCCGGGCCGATGCGGCTCGCCTCAGAAGCTGAAGACGAACTCGACGCCGACCGTCCGCGGGTCGTTCGTCATGCCGGTCAGGTTGTTGAAGTCGATGCCGTTCTGGACGATCTCTTCGTCGGTCAGGTTGCGGCCGAAGATCGCCAGCTCGTAGCGCGCGTCGGAGAAGGCATAGGCGACGCGGGCGCCGATCTCGAGCGAGTCGCCGTTGAACTCCTTCGACTCGTAGAGGAAGAAGCTCTTCTCGCTGTGGTAGGCCCAGTCGAGGCTGGCGGAGAAGAGGCCTGAACCGGCCGGGCGCCGGTAGTCGACGATGCCGTTCACGATCCACTCCGGCGCATGCGGCAGGGGGTTGCCGTCGACGCGCGCCAGGCCGCCGACGATCGGGTCGAGCACCGTGCAGCCGCCGCCGCAAGGGGTCACCCCGAGGCTCGGATCGTCGATCTCGGTGTGGTTGTAGCTGCCACCCAGGTTGATCAGCCAGTGGGCGGCCGGCATCCAGTCGATGTCGGCCTCGAAGCCGTAGCCCTTGCTCTGGTCGGCGTTGAGGAGCGTCGCGGTGTTGAACTGCCCGCCGACGGCGACGAGCTGCTGGCCGTCGACGGTGAACTCGTAGAGAGCGAGGTTCAGCCGGAGCTTGCGGTCGAGCAGCTCGCTCTTCATGCCGACCTCGAACGACAGCACCTCCTCCTCGTCGGCGATCGAGACGCAGTTCGTCGCCGGGTTCGTGCCGCCCTGGAAGTCGGCGCAGAACAGGATGCGCCCCTGGATCGACGGGGCGCGGAAACCGGTGCCGGCGCGGCCGTAGAAGTTCACGGTCTCGGTGGCCTCGTAGTTCGCCGAGAGGTCCCAGGTGACGAGGTCGGCGTCGGTCGACGCCCGGATCGGTCCCGCCGTCGGGGTCTGGAAGGTCGGGTCCGGGCGCTCGACCGAGAACTCCTTCTCGTCGGTGGTGTAGCGCAGGCCGCCCTTGAGCGACCAGCGATCGGTCGGCCGGAAATCGACCGAAGTGAAGAGCGCCCAGGATTCGGTGTCCTGGACCTGGAAGGCGTACCCGTCCTGGACGCCTCCGCCGAGCGTGTCGTAGCTGAAGCTGTCGGCCTGGAGGCTCTCGTCGAAATAGAAGAAGCCGACGAGCCAGTCCCAGGCGCCTCCCGTGTCACTCGCCAGACGGATCTCCTGGGTGAACTGGTCGAGGTCCGGAATGCCGTCGGCCGACTCGGAGGTGAAGGGGATGAACCCGGGGCCGAAGGGCGGCGCATAGACCGCTCCAAAGCCGCCGTCGATGTCGCCCCGGCTCAGCATGTCGAGCGTCTCGTAGCCGGTGATGGCGGTGAGAGTCGCGAAGTCGAACTTGTAGTCGAGCGTGAAGGCGCCGCCCTGGGCGCTGATCTCCTGGAAGTTGCGGCCGTCCTGGTAGACCTTGTCCTGCGAGAAGTCGCTCGTCAGGTCGCTGGTCCCCGACTTGATGATGTTGGCGCGGAAGACGCGCGCCGTCCCGTCGAGCTCCCAGCCGTGGATGTTGAACAGCGCGCTCAGGCGCTCGTTGGGCTCCCAGAGGAGCTGCAGGCGGTAGGCGCCGGTCTCGTGGCCGCCCAGGGCGTCACTTTCACCGGTGAAACCGTTGTCGATCCAGTCGGACTGCGACTGGTAGAGCACCGAGGCCCGCACGGAAAGCGTCTCGGTGAGGGCGCCGCCGAACGCCGCCTTGGCGTCGACGGTGTTGAACGTTCCGAACGAAGCGCTGACGAAACCGTCGCGCTCCTGGGACGGCCGGACGGTGTCGAACTTCACGATGCCGGCGGGGGTGTTGCGCCCGAAAAGCGTCCCCTGGGGGCCGCGCAGGACTTCGGTGCGCGCGACGTCGAAGAGCGGCATGCCCTTGACCACCGGGTTCTCGAGGACGACGTCGTCGACCACCATCGAGACCGGCTGCGAGGCGTTCAAGTCGAAGTCGGTGTTGCCGAGGCCGCGCACATAGAAACGCGGGAAGGCGCGGCCGAAAGAGGACTCGAGCAGGAGACTCGGGACCCGTCCAGAGAGGGCCTTGACGTCACCGGCGCCGGAGGTCAGGAGGTTGAACTTCGCCGTGTCGAGGGTGGTGATCGAAAGCGGCACGAGTTGGACGTTCTCTTCCCGCTTCTGCGCCGTGACGGTGATCTCGTCGAGGACGACCGCGGTCTCCTCTTCCGTGGCGGCGGACTCGGCGGCCCCGGCGGGCGCCGCAGGCGGCGCCTGGCTTTCCGCCTGCTGGGCGAAGCCGGCGCCGCTTGTGAACGGCAGGAGGGCGAAAGCGATCCAGGCTGCGAGGTTTCTCCGCGACGGCAAGATGGCCATGTTTGCAGTCTCCTGTTGAAATTTTGCGAGAGTGTAACACCCGGACTCGGCGTGAAAAGCGTGTCTTTCGAGCTCCTCGAAGCCCCACTGGAGGCAGGCGCGACAAGGGTTCCCGAATCCGGGAGGAGGGCGCGGGAGGGGCGAACTGCACAGTTCCTTGTGCGGCTGACAGGCTCCCGCCGGTCGGGTAGGATTCCGTATACGAAGTTCAGCCGTCGTCGTTCCGCCTTCGCCTGGAAATGCGCCGTGCCTCGCAGAGGGATGTTCTCGCGCTCGCAGCTGTCTGGATGGACCGCTTTCCTTCCCTGTTTCAAGGAGATTGACTTTATGAAGAGGTTGCAGAGGGTTCTCGCAGCAGGCCTGATGTCCGCGGCGTTCGCCGCGACGGTCTGGGCCCAGACCGACGTCACCACCACGCGCGTCTCCGGCACGATCAGCGCCGAGGACGGATCAGTCCTCCCGGGCGTCGCGGTCACGGCGACGAATCTCGCGACCGGCCTGGTCGTGACCGCCACCACCGACGGCGAAGGCTTCTACCGCCTGTTGAACCTGCCGACCGGCAACTACAGCTTCACCGCCGCGCTCGACGGCTTCGCCACCTCCAGCCGGGCGGATGTCCGCCTGGTCCTCGGCTCGACGCCGACGATCGACTTCACGATGCAGGTCTCGGCGATCGTCGAGACGATCGACGTGACCTCGGAGATCGCGGTCATCGAGGTGACCAACACCTCGAACTCGACGACGATTCTCACCGAGCAGATCGAGAAGATGCCGCTCGCCTCGCGCGACTTCCGCAACCTCGTCCTCCTGACGCCGCAGACGCGGTTCGACAGCGAGCGCGGCAACCTCGCGATCTCGGGCCAGCGCGGCATCAACACCAACGTCACCCTCGACGGCGTGGACTTCAACAACGCCTTCTTCGGCGGCACGGTGGGCGGCGCCGAAGGCCGCGCTCCGCTCTCCGTCTCGCAGGAGTCGATCAAGGAGTTCTCGGTCATCACCAACGGCGCCTCGGTCGAGTTCGGGCGCTCGGGCGGCGGCTTCGTCAACGTGATCACCAAGAGCGGCACCAACAACCTGCACGGCTCGGCCTTCTACTACAACCAGCCGCAGAGCCTGATCTCCGACTTCGCCAACGGCACCGAGCCGGCCGACCAGGAGAAGGACCAGTACGGCGGCTCGATCGGCGGCCGGATCGTCAGCGACAAGCTGTTCTACTTCCTCTCCTACGACGAAGTGAACAAGAGCGAGACGGTGCCGATCGATCCGCGCGTTCTGGACGCCGGAGTTTTCGCGCGCTATCCCGAGCTCGCCTCCCCGGACACCTATACCTTCGGTCAGGATGGTGACGTGCTCTTCGGCCGCCTCGACTGGCAGCCGACGCAGGAGCACCGCCTGATGCTGCGCGGCAACTTCACCAACTACACCGGCGTGAACGGCACCTCGAGCGCCACCACCCGCACCGAGTCGTACAACGGCATCGAAGGCCTCGACACCGAGGCCTGGGTCGCCAGCTACAGCTCGCAGTGGGGCAACAACGTGCTCAACGACCTGAACATCAACTACATCGTCGAAGACACGCCGCGCGAAGACAAGGGCCTCGACCTGCCGGACTTCCAGGTCTCCGGCCTGGGCGCCTACGGCGAGGTGTCGTTCCTGCCGATCGTCTCGACCACCGAGCGCAAGGGCATCGCCGACACGGTGACCTGGCTGACCGGCGACCACATCCTGAAGTTCGGCGGTGAGTACAACGACACCAGCATCGACCAGATCTTCAAGGGCAACTGGCGCGGCGTCTTCCGGTTCAACAGCCGCGCCGATTTCCTGGCCGGCCGCTGGGCCTCCTACAACCAGTTCGGCGGTCTGGGCGGCCTGACGGCCGACGAGGCCGGCCGGGCGGACTTCGGTCAGAAGGAGACGGCGCTCTTCATCCAGGACCAGTGGTTCATGAAGTCGAACTTGACGATCTCGGCGGGCGTCCGTTTCGAGAGCCAGGACAATCCGAACGACCCGATCCTGAACCCGCGGGATCGCAACGCCAACGGCTCCTACAACCTGTCGACCGAGATCCCCGACGCCGACATCACCGACCAGATCTCGCCGCGCTTCGGCCTCACCTGGTCGCCGGGCGACCAGAAGTCGGTCCTGCGATTCTCGGCCGGCCGTTTCTGGTCGCGGACGCCGGCGATTCTGATGGCCCAGCTCTTCACCTCGAACGGCCTGCAGGGAACCCAGTACCAGATCAACGCGCCGACCGGACCGGGCGGCGCTGTGCTGCCGCCGACCGATCCGCTGGCGCCCGGCTGGGGGACGAACTTCACGGTTTCGGGTACCGAGCGTATCGACTTCACTCGGGTTCCGACGCCACGCGCGCCGGGAGTCTTCACTATCGACGAGGATTTCGAGAATTCGTACACCGACCGGCTCACCCTCGGCTTCGAGCGTGAAGTGGCCTCGCAGACCGTCGTCGGCATGGACATCACCTATGCCGAGGCGAAGCAGCTGCAGCGCCTCACGGACACCAACCTGCAGTACGACGGCACGCTGGCGGCGAACGGACTGCCGCGCTACAGCCGGACCCGCCCGAACGCCTACTACGGTCGCGTCACGACCAGCCTCTCGGACGCCGAGTCGGCGTTCACCGGCATCACCGTGCTCGCCAAGCGCCGGATGAGCGCCGGATTCCAGTACTACGCGGCGATCACCTGGTCGCAGGACAAGGATCACGACTCGAACGAGCGCAACTTCGCCGGCATCCAGGCCGAGGACGTCAACAATCTCGACCTGAACTACGGCGTCTCGAACCGCGACCAGGCCTGGCGCGGTCTCTTGAGCGGTCTCTGGGACACCGGCTGGTGGGGGATCAATGTCGCGGGTTCGTTCCGCTATGCGACCGGTTCGCCGTGGACCATCACCGCGGGCTCGGACGTGAACCTCGACACCAACAACGTCGACCGTCCGACCATCCTCGGCGTGCATCAGGAAAGGAACGGCGAGCGTCAGCCCGACGGCTACTCGCTCGACCTGCGGATCGGCAAGGACATCACCGTCGGCCCCGGCGTCATCGGCATCTTCGCCGAGTGCTTCAACTGCACGGATGCGGCGAACCGCTTCATCCCGGGCGTCAACATGTCCTGGGGCAACGCCGCCGGTTCCACGCCGACGAACGCGAACTTCGGCAAGGAGACCGGTTTCGGCACGCCGCGCACCATCCAGTTCGGCGTCCGTTTCGACTTCTGATCTTTCGGAAGACGAATCCGCAGGGAGAGGGAGGGGCGGCGACGCCCCTCTCTTTTTTTTGTCTAGAATGACCTCGACCATGGCTCGCGTCTCCCCCCTGCTGCCGCTCTCTGCCGCGGCTCTCCTTCTGGCCGGCTGTTCCGTGAACAGCTACGTGGCCGGAAAGGTCGGCACCGCGCTCACCCAGGGTGGCTCTTCCTGGAGCACGGAGGACGATCCGGAGCTGGTCCGCGACGCTCTGCCGTTCGCGCTCAAGACGATGGAGAGTCTGGCCCAGGAGGCTCCGCGGCACACCGGCCTCCAGCTCGGTCTCTGCCGCGGCTACTCGAGCTACGCCGGCGGCTTCCTCGAGCCCGAGGCCGAGGCGATCGAGGTCGAGTCCTTCGAACGCGCGAAGCAGATCCGCCTGCGGGCGGAGAGGCTCTATCTGCGGGCCTTCGGCTACTGCAAGCGGGCCCTCGATCTCGACTTCGACGGTGCCGGCGGGGATCTCGAAGGTTCTCCCGCGGAGCTCGACGCCGCGCTCTCCAGGGTCTCGGCGCAGGGTGTCGAGACGCTCTACTGGACCGGCGTCGCCTGGGGCTCGGCGGTCGCGCTCGGTCTCGATCGTCCGGAGCGAGTGGCCCAGTTGCCCACCGTGCGCGCGATCTTCGAGCGCGCCTTGGCGCTCGAAGAGGCCTGGGATCAAGGGTCCCTGCACGAAGCGCTGCTGGTCTTCGACTCGATGCCGGCGATGATGGGCGGGTCCGCCGCGCGCGCGCGCGAGCATTTCGACCGCGCCATCGAGCTCTCGCATGGCCGGCGTGCGAGCCCCTACGTCACCTGGGCGCGCTCTTCGGCGGTGGCTCGCCAGGCGCGCCGCGAATACCGGGAGACGCTCGAGAAGGCGCTGGCGATCGACCCGGATGCCTCGCCTCCCGATCGTCTGTTGAATCTCGTCTCCCAGCGCCGTGCGCGGACGCTGCTCGATCGCATCGACGATTTCTTCTTCGTCGATGAAGCCGACGAATCCGAAGGTCAGCTCCCGCCAGCGGCGGGGGAGGAGGCTCCTGATGAATAGAACTGACACGTCCCGGCACCGGCCGGCGCGACTCACGGTCGCCGCGGCATGGCTGCTGGCGCTCCTCTCTCTCACAACGGCCCTCCACGCGCAGACGCTCAAGATGGCGACGCTCGCCCCGCAGGGCTCGATCTGGGATCAGGCCATCCGCGCGATGGGCGAGCGCTGGGCGAAGGAGACCGCGGGGAGGGTGCAACTGCGGATCTACGCCGGAGGGGTCGCCGGCGACGAGTCGGATGCGATGAGGAAGACCCGGGCCGGACAGTTCCAGGGTCTGGCGATCACGGTGGCCGGGCTGACGGAGATCGACAGCGCGTTCAACGTCTTCCAGATTCCGATGTACTTCGAGAGTTTCGAGGAGCTCTATTTCGTGCTCGCCGAGCTGCGCCCGGCGCTCGAGGCGCGGCTGGCGGCGAAGGGCTACGTGCTGCTGCACTGGGGGCACGGCGGCTGGATCCACCTCTTCTCGCGCCAGCCGATTCGCACCCTGGCCGACTTGAAGCAGCAGAAGCTCTTCGTCTGGGCGGGGGACGACAGCGCGGTGCAGGCGTGGAAGAAGAACGGCTATCAGCCGGTGCCCCTCGCCGCCACCGACATTCTGCTCGGCTTCCAGACCAAGATGATCGACGTCGTTCCGACGACGCCGATCGCCGCGCTTTCGCTGCAGTGGTACCGCCAGACGCCCTACATGCTCGGCATGGGCCTGGCCCCGCTGGTGGGCGGCGTCGTGCTCACGAAGGGCGCCTGGGACAAGATCTCGCCCGCCGACCAGGCCTTGGTCCTCGCGGCGGCGAAGGCGACCGAGAAAGGGCTCGAAGCCGAGGTTCCGCGGCAGGACAAGAGTGCCATCGACCAGATGAGCCAGCGTGGACTGTCGGTCGTCGAGATCGGTGCAGAGGAGCAGAAGTCCTGGCGCGGCGAGGCGCAGCGATTCGCCGTCGCGGCGCGCGACGGACGGGTGCCGGCGGAGATCCTCGCCGCGGCGGAGGCCGCGATTGCGAAGTTCCGTTCCCGCCCGGCGGCGGCTCCGGGCGGAGGGGCTGGCAACTGAGCTTCCTGCGCCGCGCTGAATCGACTCTCGCCATCCTGCCGCTCGCGGCGATGGCGCTCATCGTCGCGAGTGAGCTCGTGCTCCGGCAGCTCGGCGGCAGCGGCGTGCCCGGTGCGCTGCCCCTCGTCCAGCACCTGACGCTCTGGCTCGGCTTCCTCGGGGCGGCCTACGCCGCACGCGAAGGCAAGCTCCTGGCGATCGCCTCTTCGGCGCTGTTTCCGGAAGGACGATGGCGGCACGCAGCGGCGATCTTCGCCGGCGCGGTCGGCGCCGCGGTTTCGATCCTCCTGGCGCGAGCTTCGCTGGAGATGGTGCGGCTGGACCGCGAGGCCGGCGGCGAGGTCGCGCTCGGCATTCCGATCTGGGTGGCGCAGCTCGTGCTGCCGGTCGCCTTCGTCGTGCTCGCGCTGCGGCTGGCCTGGATGGCCTCGCCGCTCCTGAGCGGACGGGCCCTGGCGGCCCTGGGGCTCGTCGTGGGCACGCTCCTCGGGCAGTATCCGCTGTGGACAGAGGGCGCTCCCAAGCTCGCGGGTCTCGTCGTCCTGCTGCTCGGGGCGACGGCCGGGGCGCCGCTCTTCGTGTTGCTCGGTGGCGCCGCCGTCTGGCTGTTCCTGACCGACGGCGTGCCGATCGCGGTGGTGCCGATCGAGAGCTACCGCCTGGCGGTGCACCCGACCTTGCCGTCGATTCCGCTCTTCACCCTGACCGGGTTCCTGCTCGCCGAAGGCAAGGCCGCCCTGCGCCTGCTGGCGCTCTTCCGCGCCGCCGTCGGCTGGTTGCCCGGCGGCACTGCCGTGGTGACGGCGGTGCTCTGCGCCTTCTTCACCACCTTCACCGGCGGGTCGGGGGTGACGATCCTCGCGCTCGGCGCGCTGCTCTTCCAGACGCTTCAGGCGGAGCGCTACCGCGAGCGCTTCTCGCTCGGGCTGCTGACCTCCTCCGGCGCGCTCGGCCTGCTCTTCCCGCCGGCGCTGCCGCTCATCTTCTACGGCATCGTGGCCTCCGTTCCGATCCCAGACCTCTTCAAGGCCGGCATCCTTCCCGGCATGTTGATGGTCGGGGCGGTCGCTTTCTGGGGCCTCCGCGAAGGGCGGCGGTCCGGAATCGGTGGCCAGCCTTTCTCCTTTGGGGAGTTGGCGCGCGCGTCCTGGGCTGCGAAGTGGGAGATCCTCCTGCCCGTCCTGATCGTCGTGCTGATGCTCACCGGCCGCGCCACGGCGGTCGAGGCGGCGGGCGCGAGCGTCCTCTACGCCGTGGTCGTCGGGCTCGCGGTCCATCGCGACATCTCCTGGCGCCGCCTGCCGCACGTGCTGCGCGAATGCGTGCTGGTGGTCGGCGGCGTGCTGCTCATCCTCGGCGTGGCGCTCGGGCTGACGAGTTACCTGGTGGACGCGCAGGTGCCGATGCACCTGCTGGAATGGGCGCAGGCGCACATCGGCTCGAAGTGGGTCTTTCTCCTGGCGCTCAATCTGCTGCTGATCGTGGTCGGGTGCCTGATGGACATCTTCTCGGCCACCGCGGTCGTCGTGCCGCTGATCGTGCCGCTGGCTCTCGCTTATGGTGTCGATCCGATCCATCTCGGGATCATCTTCATCGCCAACCTGGAGTTGGGTTTTCTGACTCCGCCGGTCGGGGTGAATCTCTTCCTCGCGTCGTACCGATTCGAGCGCCCGATGTCCGAGATCACTCTGGCGGTGCTGCCCTGGCTGGCGATCCGCGCCGTGGGAGTGCTCGCGATCACCTATCTCCCCTGGCTGACGCTGGTCCTTCTCGACCGGTGAGCCGCAGGTGAAAACTGAGAGCGCGGTTCGAGACAAGGCAGAAGCGAAAAGACCAGTAAAGGAAAGGCAAAAGACCTACGATCGCGAGTACTTCGACCGCTGGTACCGGCGCGACGCGAGCCGCATCGAAGGCCCGTCGGCCCTGCGCCGCAGAGTGGCGCTGGCGGTGGCGATGGCCGAGCGCTTCCTCGAGCGCCCGATCCGCTCGGCGCTCGACGTCGGCTGCGGCGAAGGGAGGTGGCGCACCGAGCTCCTGCGATTGCGCCCGAAGCTCTTCTATCAAGGAGTCGAACCCTCGGCCTATGCCGTCAATCGGTTCGGCAAACGCCGTAACATCGTCCAGGGAGGCTTCACCGATCTCGAGAGCCTGAACCTGGACGGACCGTTCGATCTGGTGATCTGCGCCGACGTCCTGCACTACCTCGAAGTCGATGCCATCGAGAGAGGACTAGCGGCGCTCGTCACGCTGACCGGAGGCCTCGCCTACCTGGAGCTCCTGACGAACCAGGAAGAGGTGGAGGGCGACCAGCTGGCGCTGAAACTGCGACCGCCCTCCCTTTACCAGAAGCTTTTTTCTTCTTTCGGCCTTACCGGCGTCGGCTGCCACGGCTGGCTTGCGCCGGATCTCGCCGAGCTGCCTGCGGCACTCGAGCGCAGCAGCCAGGCCTGCGCAGCTCCCCACCTCGATTAGGGGTACACTCGAACCGCCTCAACGGGTAGGGGCGGATCGCCCTGCAGGCGCCCGCGAAAGGAAAGGAGTGGCTCGCATGTGCCCGGATGCGCCAAGGGTCGTCGACGTTCGTTTGCGCGCGGCGGTCGAGTCGTCGCCCAGCGGCCTGTTGATGATCGATCAGGGAGGAAGGATCGTGCTGGTCAACCGGGAGATCGAGCGGCTCTTCGGACGCTCGCGCGAGGAGTTGCTCGGGCAGCCGGTCGAGCTGCTCGTGCCGGAGCGCTACCGTGGCGCCCACCCCGGTTCGCGAGCCACCTACTTCGCCGCCCCCAGGG
The DNA here is from genome assembly GCA_018057705.1 of Thermoanaerobaculia bacterium. Classification (NCBI taxonomy): domain Bacteria; kingdom Pseudomonadati; phylum Acidobacteriota; class Thermoanaerobaculia; species Thermoanaerobaculia bacterium. The sequence continues at coordinate 33,391 of JAGPDF010000028.1, forward strand.
TCCGCTCGATGGGCGCTGGACGCGAGCTCTTCGGGTTGCGCAAGGACGGGAGCGAGTTCCCGGTCGAGATCGGCCTCACTCCGGTAGCGACCGGCGAGGGTCTCTTCGTCATCAGCTCGATCGTCGACATCTCCGCCCGCAAAGCGGCGGAGCAGGAGCATCAGCGGCTCGAAGAGCAGTTGCGCCAGGCGCAGAAGCTGGAGGCGGTAGGTCGCCTGGCGGGCGGCATCGCGCACGACTTCAACAACATCCTGGCCGTCATTGTCGGCTACACCGAGCTGGTTCGCGACTCGGCAGCGAGGCGGGAGAACGACGGCGACCTGGAGCGGGTCCTCGAGGCCGCGGCTCGCGGCAAGGAACTGGTGGAGCGCATTCTCGTGTTCAGCCGGCGGCAGGAGGTCGTCCGGCGACCGATGGATCTCAGGCAGACGCTGATCGAAGCCTCCCGTCTCCTCCGGCCGACGCTGCCGTCGACCGTGGAGATTCTGCTCGACCTGGATCGCACTCCCAACCGCATCCTCGCCGATCCGACTTCGGTCCACCAGGTGGTCATGAATCTGGTGACCAACGCCACCCATGCGATGCCTGCGGGCGGAGCGATCCAGATCGGCGTCGAGCCGTTCTACGCCAAGGACAGTTTCGCCCGCGCCCACCCCGGGCTGCGCGAGGGCCCGTTCGCGCTCCTGCGCATTCGTGACCGCGGAACCGGCATGAGCGCGGAGACCCTGGCGCGAGCTTTCGAGCCGTTCTTCACCACGAAGGCGCAGGGCCAGGGCACGGGGCTCGGGTTGGCGATGGTCCACGGTATCGTTCGCGACCACGGCGGCGCGACCTGGATCGAGAGCCAGCAGGATCAGGGAACCACCGTCTGCTGCCTTTTTCCCGCGCTCGAGACCGAAGAGGCAGAGGAGGTCGGCCTCGAGCCCGTCTTGCCGCGGGGCAGGGGTGAGCGCATCCTCTTCGTCGACGACGAGCCGGCTCTCGCTGAGCTCGGTCGCAGGCGCCTCATCGCCCTCGGTTACGAGGTGACGGCCCTTTCGGACCCGCTCCTGGCGATGGCGACGCTGCGCGCGACGCCCGAGGCGTTCGATCTGGTCATTACGGACTTCCTGATGCCGCGAATGACCGGCGTGGATCTGGCGCGGGAGATCGGCCGGATGAGGCCCGGGCTCGGCGTCGTCATGCTCACCGGGCACATCGAGGACTTCCCTGGAGACCTCCTGTCCGAGGTCGGCGTCCGGGCACTGGTGAAGAAGCCGCTGACCCTTCCCGAGCTCGCCGGGGTCCTGCGCCAGGCGCTCTGCCCGGACTCCTGAGGGGCCGGCCCGCGGGGGACCGGCCCGACAGGCAGGGCGTCAGAAGTCGAAGGTGACACCCTGGGCGAGCGGCAGGGTCTCGCCGAAGTTCAGGGTGCAGGTCTGGCGGCGCATGTAGAACTTCCAGGAGTCCGACCCGGCCTCGCGGCCGCCGCCGGTCTCCTTCTCGCCGCCGAACGCTCCACCGATCTCGGCGCCGGAGGTCCCGATGTTGACGTTGGCGATGCCGCAGTCGCTGCCGTCGACGGACAGGAACTTCTCGGCCGACCGCATGTTGAGCGTGAAGATCGCCGAGGAGAGGCCCTGCGGCACACTGTTGTGGATCTCGATCGCCTCGTCGAGGCTCTCGAACTCGAACAGGTAGAGGATCGGCGCGAAGGTCTCTTCGCAGGTGATCGGCATGTGCGCCGTCGCCTCGACGAGCGTCGGCTCGACGAAGAAGCCGGGGCGGTCGAGAGTCTTCCCGCCGTAGAGGATCTTGCCACCTTGCGCGACCGCGGTTTCGAGCGCCTGGCGATAGTCGGCGACCGCCTTGGCGTGCACGAGGGGTCCCATCAGCGTCGTCGGATCGCTCGGATCGCCGATCCGCACCGAACCGTAGGCCTTGACGAGCTTGGCTTTCATCTCCGCGGCGATCGACTTGTGGAGGAAGAGGCGGCGGGTCGTCGTGCAGCGTTGGCCGGCCGTGCCGACGGCGGCGAAGAGCACGGCGCGCAGGGCGAGGTCGAGATCGGCGTCGGCGGTGACGATGATGCCGTTGTTGCCGCCGAGCTCGAGGAGCGCCCGTCCGAGGCGGTCCGCCAGGACTTTGCCGATCGACTTGCCCATGCTGACCGAGCCGGTGGCCGAAATCATCGGGAAGCGGCGGTCGGCGGCGAGCGGCGCACCCACCGCATGGCGGTCGCCGACCGCGAGGTTCCAGATCGGCGGCGCGCCGTTGGCGGCGAGAACCTGCTGCGCGATCCGGGTCACGGCGATCGCCGAGAGCGGTGCCTGCTCCGAGGGCTTCCAGAGCGTCGAATCGCCGCACACCGCGGCGATCATCGCGTTCCAGGCCCAGACGGCGACGGGGAAGTTGAAGGCCGAGATGACGCCCACCGGGCCGAGCGGGTGCCACTGCTCGTACATGCGGTGCAGGGGCCGTTCGGAATGCATCGACAGGCCGTAGAGCTGGCGCGAGAGGCCGACGCAGAAGTCGGCCATGTCGATCATTTCCTGCACCTCGCCCAGACCCTCGGTGCGGACCTTGCCGACTTCCAGCGTGACCAGCTGGCCGAGGTCGTCCTTGTGGCGGCGAAGTGCCTCGCCCAACTGCCGCACGACCTCCCCGCGGCGCGGTGCGGGCCAGCGCTTCCACTCGTGGAACGCCTGCGCGGTGCTCGCGGCGACCTTCTCGTAGTCGGCGGAGGTGGCGTCGCGGACGGCGGCAATCGCTTTTCCGGTGGCCGGGTTGATCGACTCGACCCGCGGTCCGGCGGTCTCGAGCCATTCGCCGGCGAAGGCGCCGGAGTTCTCCTCGGCGAGGCCGAGGCGGGAGAGGAGGGAGGAAACTTCGGACGGACTGGCGACGGTCATGAGGATCTCCGCTTCGGGTTCGGTGGGGATTCGCTTCGACGTGGCTCGAACGGGTTCGGACGGGCGCCGGAGGCGTCGTGCGCAGACGAGCAATTCTATCGCAGCCGGCCAGCGGAGGTGCTTCCGGGCGGGCGGAGCCGGACGGGAGCGGCATCGCCTCTCGACTCCCGCCGACTCCTGCCGACGCCGGCCGACGCCTGCCGATACAATGCGGAGCTTCGATGCCCCTGCTTCCTGCGCTTCTCCTCGCCAGCTTCGCCTTCTGGAGCGGCACCTTCCCTGGCGCCGCCGCCTTCCCGGCCGGAGCCGTCGGACAGGGACTGGTGCTCGCTGCCGCGATCGTCGGCGCCGCTTCCTGGCGCGATCCGCTACGCCTCGGCCCGGCCGGACGCTGGCTCGCCGCTGCTCTCGTCGCGGCGGTCGCTCTCAGCCTCGTGGTCTCGCCCGTGGCGCGCGCGGGGCGCGTCGGGGCCCTGCTCCTTCCGGCCTATCTCCTGCTGCCGTCCTTCGTCGCCCGCTGCTGGTCGACCGACCGCCGGCGCGAGGTCGGCCTCGCGGCCTGGAGCGCCGTAGTCGGCGCGACCGCGATCTGGGCGGTCGCCCAGGAGGTGCAGCACAGCAGCTCGCGCACCGCGATGCCGCTCGGCCACCACAACCTCCTCGCAGCCTTCCTGGTAATCGCCCTGCCGCTCACCATGCCGGCGCTGCGCCGTCGCGGGGCAGGGCGCTGGCTGGCGCTCGTCGCCGTCGTGGCGTCGGTCGTCGCCCTCGTCGAAACGCGCTCTTTCGTCGGCGGTGCGGCGCTCGCGCTGCTGGCGCTCGCGGGCGCGGCGCGCTTCGAGCGCGCCCGGCATCTGGTCTGCGGCCTGGCCCTCCTCGGACTGGCGCTGCTGGTGCCGCGTGCCGTGGCGATCGCGCGCGGCGACGACTCCTCGGCCTCGGCGCGCGAGGTCTATTTGCGCGCCGGATGGCATGGCGTGATCGAGAGGCCTGTGGCCGGATGGGGACCCGGATCAACCCCCTGGACGCTCGCCGAACAGCTGCAGCCGCTGCCGGGAGTGAACCCCCCGGGCGAGGTCGTCGGTGAGATGCACTCGCTGCCGCTGGCACTGGCCTACGAGCTCGGATTCGTCGGGCTGGCGCTCGCCGGCGCCGTCGTCGGACTGTTCTGCCTCCGGCGCTGGCGTGGCCTTGCGTCGGCCGCCGACCGGGCGCTCGTGGAGGCCGGCCTCGCCGGTGTCGCCGGTTTCCTGCTCACCGCTCTGGGCGGAGCCCAACTCTCGGTCACCGCCCTGCCGCTGGCGGCGGCGCTGGCGGCGGGGGCGGCCCTGGCCGGCGAAGGCGCGGCGGGCAAGATCCTCGGGCAGCGCCAGGCGTCCTCCGGTAGAGGTCGGCTCCGGCGCCTCGACGCCTGGGGGGCTCCGGTCTGGCTCTATGTCGCGGCGGCGGTGACGATTCTCCTGCCGCTCGCCCGCGCCCAGGCACTCTACGATCGCGCCGCCGGACTGCGCACGCGGGCCAAGGCCGCGCCGCTCGTCGCGCAGGCCATGGCGCTCGACCCGGAGTTCGCGCTCTACAGGGCCCGGTGGGCATGGTCTTCGGACGCTCCGGTCGGCGAGCGGGCGGTCGAGGCGATTGCGGCCGCCCGCAGCGCCCGCGGCGTCGCCGCGCTATGGCTGCGGGCAGGGGCGCTGGCGCTCGAAGCCGGACGGACGGATCTGGCACGCGAGGCGTCGGAGCGCGCCCTGGCGCTCGACCCGTTGAGCGGCTTCGCACCGTTTCACTTGGCGACGATGAGCAGGGATCTCGCGGCGGTCGCCGGCGACCGCGAGAGGAGCTCGGCCGTCGACTGTGCAGCACGAGCCCTGCTCGCCGAACCGCGCCTCGCGGCGGCGAGCGCCTGGCGCGGGCGCGAAGAGCTCCTCCAGCGGGCCCTGTTGCGCCTCGAACATTGGCCGGGGGTCGACGCCGGCTGGCGGGTCGAGATGCTGAAGCAGGCGGCCGACGCGGTACTGGCTCCGGGGGCACCCGGATCGCCTGGTGGGGCCGTCGACGAGGTGGAGCTCGCCGCCCAGATCGACACGACACCGGCGCTCGCGGTCTCGCTGCACCTTTTCCGCCGGTCACCCTGGCCCGCGGACGTGGCGCGCATCCGGGTCGAACGGGCGGCCGTGCGTCGGATGAAGCTACCCTCCGCTGCGGCCATGCACGAGTCCTCCCCCGCCGCCTTCCCGCGCGACCGCTGCGCGCCGCTGTAAGCCGCGAGGGCTGCCCGGCGCAGGTCAGCCGAGGATGGTCGCCAGGGCGCGCTCGATGCGGCGCAGGCCGAGGTCGGCCTCGCCGCGGGTGAGCACGAGCGGTGGGCGCATGCGGATGGCGCGGTCGCCGGAGGCGAGGCCCAGCACGTCGCTGTCGTTGAGAGCGGTGAGCGTGCGGTTCCGGGTGTCGGTGTCCGGCAGATCGAAAGCGAGGAAGAAGCCCCGGCCGCGTCCGTTGGTGACCTTGCCCGGGAAGAGGCGCTCGAGCTCGACGATGCCTTCGAGGAGGTGGGCTCCGACCTCGGTGACGTTCGCGAGCAGCGCATCCTCCTCGATGACTTCGATGATCCGCTGGCTGCGCACCATGTCCACGAGGTTGCCGCCCCAGGTCGAGTTGATGCGCGACGAGATCTTGAACACCGAGTCGACTTCGTCGATCCTCGGACCGGCGGCGAGGCCGCAGATCTGGGTCTTCTTGGCGAACGAGAAGAGGTCCGGCTCGACGCCGAAATGCTCGAACGACCACCACTTCCCCGTCGTGCCGAAGCCGGTCTGGACCTCGTCGAAAATCAGCAGAAACTCGTGCTCGTCGGCGAGCTCGCGCAGCCTCTTCAGGAACTCGGCGCGGAAGTGGTTGTCGCCACCTTCGCCCTGGATCGGCTCGACGATGAGGGCGGCAATGTCGTGGCCGTGCTTCGCCACCGCGGTCTCGATCTCGGTCACGGCCTGGCGCTCGAGTGCCATCGTCGTCTCGAGCCCCTCCGGTGTCAGCGGGAAGCGCAGCATCGGATTGACGACCCGCGGCCAGGGGAACTTGGGGAAGTACTGGGTCTTGCGCGGATCGGCGGTGTTGGTGAGCGAGAGAGTGTAGCCACTGCGGCCATGAAACGCCTGGCGGAAGTGCAGGATCTGTGACCCGAGCTCGCCCCTGCCCGCGGCCAGATTCTTGCGCACCTTCCAATCGAAGGCGACCTTGAGCGCGTTCTCTACAGCCAGCGCTCCGCCTTCGATGAAGAAGAGGTGCCGGCGAAAAGCCTCCGGTACCGTGCGCGCGAACGTCTCGACGAACTCGGCCATGAACGTGGTGTAGATATCGGAGTTCGCAGGCTTGTTCAGGGCCGCCGGCAGGATCCGCTGGGCGAACTCGCGGGTGGCGAGCTTGGGATGATTGAAACCGAGGGGCGAGGTCGAGAAATGGCCGAAGAAGTCGAGCACGTCGCGGCCGCGGACGGCGTCGTGGAGGAACACGCCATGGCTCTTCTCGATGTCCTGAACCATGTGATAGCCGTCGACGAGGATGTGCCGCGAAAGAACCTCTCGCACCTCTTGCGGGGTGAAGCGAACGGAGTTGTGGACGGGGATCGTCATCGGGGGCCTCGCGTCGATCGGGCTACTGGAAGTCATTGATTCGAAAGGCAGGAAGGCCTTCGCAGGGGCTTGCGCTGCAGCACCAGCCTATCAGGCCGGTCGCGAAGGGGTCAACGCGCCGCGGTGCGCGCCAGGCCGGAGTTCAGGTCGGCTTCGGTGTCGGCGAGCATCACACGGTTCCGGCCCGACTCCTTGGCTCGGTACATCGCCGAATCGGCGAGGCGCAGCAACTGGCTCTTGGCGATCGCGAGGCTCTGTTCTCTCGGGACGTGTCGCGACAGCGTCGCCACCCCGATCGAGCAGCCGATTCCGGAGAGAAAGAGAGGTTCGGGCTGAATCTCGCCCGGAGCGTTGCAGAAGACCGCCTGCTCGATGTCGGCGCGCAGGCGCTCGGCGATCGCCATCGCCTCCACTGCCGGAACATCCGGCAGGACGACCACGAACTCGTCGCCGCCGTAGCGCGCCACCAGTGCGCGGGCCAGGCCGACCGACCGCCGCAGAAGCTGCCCGGTTTCGCGCAGAACCTGCGAGCCGGCGAGGTGCCCGTGCCGGTCGTTGACCAGCTTGAAGTAGTCGAGATCGAGAAAGAGCAGCGCCAGGTCGAGCTCCTCGGTGCGGCAGCGCACGAGGGTCTGCTCGAGCGCCGAGTGGAGGTAGCGGTCGTTGAAGAGCCCGGTGAGGTTGTCGCGCTTTGCGGCCTCCTGGGCCAGCCTGCCGTCGAGGACGTTCTGGATCGAGATCGAGATGTAGTCAGCGAAGATCTCGAGCAGGTCGCGTTCCTGCTCGGTGTAGGAGTCGGCACCCCGGCGGTTGATCAACTCGAGGACTCCGCAGACGTCGGTTCCGATACGGATCGGGATGGCGACCAGCGACTGGGTCCGGTACTGGGTCTCAGCGTCGATCGAGGCGTCGAAGAAGCGGTCCGAAGCGACATCCCTCGACGAATAGGCCTTGCCCGACAGGTAGACATGTCCGGCGATACCCTGGTCGGCCGGCAGTGTCTGGCCGACCAGAAGCTGCGCCTTGTCGCCGAAGGCAGCGAGGAAGGTGAGCCGGTTGCGGCTGCGATCGACCTGCTTCAGGCGCGGGTTGTCGAGCAGGATCGACCCGGCCTGCGAGGGTACGAACTCGTTCGCCTTGCGCAGCACCTCGACGAGATTGTCCGCGAGGCTCATCTCGGGCTCGAAATTCGGCAGGGACGCACGTCGACGCTCGAGGAATTGCTCGAGTGCGTGGGGGTCGAGGCTGAAGACTTCGCTCATGCCGAAGCGCTCTGGTCGCTCAAAACTCGGGCGAAAGATACCAGAAGTAGCGCAGAGGCAGCTGTGCAGTCGCCTAGCGCAGGGCCCGAGCAAGGCGCCGCGCCCGCGACAGGGCATCGGAACGAAGCTCGTCGGCGGCGGCCAGCTCGGGGGCATAACGCAGATAGTGGAGCTCCCGGGTGAGCTCGGCGACCTCCGTTGCCGTCGCCGGATCAACCCTCGCGGCGGTCAGTAGCGCATGCCAATGCGAGACCGGCGTGCCGGGCGCGATCTCGAAGCGCGCCTCCAGGTGGGCGCGCAGCGCCTCTTCGATCTCCGCTGCGGTCTCGCGCGGCGTTGCCTTCGTGGCCGAGGCCTCGATCGCCCGCAGGGCAGAGGCGAGCGGCCTGCCGGTGCCGCGCGAGCGTGACGTCCGGTGAGTGCGCCCCAGGGCGGCCCCGCCCAGCAGGCCGGCGACGAGAAGACCCCCGCCCGCAGCCCAGAGCCAGATCCTGCCGGAGCGCGGGGCCGGGGCGGGCTCCGTGGCCGCGGCGGGTGACGGCTCTGGGGGGGCGGCGGGCGGGGGCGCCGCGGCCGTCGCCGAATCTCCTGTGACGGCGAGTCTCAGCGGGCGGGTCGAGGCCTGGCGAAACTCCCTCTTCGCCGGGTCGAAGTAGGGCAACGCGAGCGCCGGTACTTCGAAGCTCCCGGGCCGTTCGGCGACGAGTACGTAGCTCCATTCCTGGGACGAGACGAGACTCCCGTCGGTGAGCCGCTCGGCGCTCTCCTGACGCGGAGGAAAGGTCCGGATGCCGTCCGGGATCGGCAGCTGCGGCGCGCGCAGGCTCTGCAGATTGCCGTTTCCGGTGGAGCGAATGGTGAGTGTGGCGGCCTCGCCGACGGCGATCGTCGAGCGGTCGAGACGGGCCGAGACGGTGAGGTCGCCCACGGCGCCGGTGAAGCCGGGCGGCGAGGGGGGCAGGGCGAGGACTTCGAGCGCGATCGGCTCGGTCTTGAGGTGCAGTGTTTCCGACCGGCCGAAGGGGGTTCCGAACGGGCCGATCTCCGCCATCCGCGCGACGAGATCGACCTCTGCGGCTTCGATCGAGAACCGCCCGGCCTGCAGCGGAAAGAGGGCACGGCGCAAAATGGCGAAGCGGGCGATGCGTTCGCCGTTCGGCTCGAGCCAGTCCGGCTTGAGCTCTGCCGGTTGCGGGATCTCCCGCACCCAGAACCCCTTGAAGGCAGGCAGGCGAGTCGGCTGGTAGGCGCCGACATCCGTCTGCGTGTAGAGCCAGAGCGTGTAGGTCATCTGCTGGCCGGCGTAGACCGCGGCGGGCTGGAGCTCGGCACGCAGATAGACCTTGGGCCGCGCGATCTCGGCCGCCGACGGATTCCGCCGCCGGCCGGCACCGGCACGCCCGAACAGATCTTCGAATGGGTCGAACGATCGGGCGCCCGGCGCTCCCGGCTGGCCGGGCGCGGGCTGCGGGCGGGGCGGCGGCTCCTGCCGGACCTCGATCTCCTTGTCCGAGAGCCGCAGCGCCTGGCCCGCCACGGTGAGCGCGATCGACCGCACGCGCGCCGGCCCGACGCCCTTGGGGCGCAGGCGCCAGGTGAGCTGCAGCTTGCTCGAGGTCTTGCCGTTCACCCAGCTCTGGCTGTGCGACTGCGACGGCCCACCGGCGACCTCCAGGTTGTCGAGCTCGAACGCCGGCTGGGCGTCGATTCCGCCGAAGCCGCCGGAGGTCACCGTGATGGTGAAGCTCGCGAGCTCGCCGACCCCGATGACCGCGGGCTCGAGGACCGCCGTGGCGGACGCCGGTGGCTCGGCGGCGGCGCCGGGAGCCGGCGGCGCGAGGAGCAGCGCCGCGAGGCAGGTGGCGCCAGCGAGCCGGCTCACCAGTCCTTCTCCACGCTGGTCTTGGCGCGCGCCAGGGCACGCGCCTGATCACGGCGCTGCTGGCGCTCGAGATTCTCGACCGCCTGGAGAATCGCCGCTGCCTGCTCTGCAGTCATATCCTGCTGCTCCTGGAACTGCGGCAGCGGCCGGTTCTGCGGTGGTTGCGCCTGCGGCGGCTGTCCCGTCTGGGGTTGGCCGTCGCCGGGCTGAGGAGGCGTCTGCTGCTTCGGGTCCGGCTGCGCTGGCCCTTGCCGGTCCTGCGGCTCGTTGCCGCCGCCCTGCTGCGGGCTCGGGTTCTCCCCGTCCTCCTGCTTCTGCTTCTCCTGCGAGTCCTTCTGCTGCTGCTTCTCCTGCTGGCGCTGCTGCTCCTCGAGCAGGCGCAGCGCGAGCTCGAGGTTGCGCTTCGCGCCCGCCTGGTCGGCCCGGGCACGCAGCGAGCTCTTGTAGGCCTCGATCGCCCCCCGGGCGTCTTTCGTCGCCAGACGCGCGTTGCCGAGGTTGTAGAGGGCATCCGCCGCGAGCTCGGGCGGCGCATGCTTCGCCGCCTGCTCGAGCAGTTGCGCGGCGTCCGGCTGGCTCGCGGCGAGGTGGGCCGTGCCGGCGTTGTACTCGACGAGCGGGTCGCCCGGCTGCAGCCGCAGTGCGCTGTCGAGTGGAGCGACCGTTTCCTCGGGCCGCCCCTTCTCCCAGGCGGCAAGTGCGCGCGCGGTGCGTTCGCGGGCGTTGAAGCGATAGGGCTCGAGCACCGGGGTGCCCTGAGTGGCAGGAGGGGTGGGGGTTCCGGGGCCGCCAGGCGGCGTGCCGGCCGCCGCTTGCGCAGCGGCGGGAGCGTCGGCGGCGCACAGAGCGATCACCGTGAGCAGGGCGGCAGGGAGGCCGAGGCGCTTCAGGGTGCCTCCTCGCGCGCCGCGCGGCGTGGCCAGCGGACATAGGGCGAAAGCGTGAGCCAGAGGGCGAGCGCCACGCCGGCAGCGGCGAGCGGCCACTGGAATCGCTCCTCCAGGGTCGCCACCGTCGAGCTCGAGATGCCGCGCTTCTGCATGGCCGAGACTCGCTCGACGAGCGGCCGCGGATCGACACCGGCGTTCGTCGCTTCGAGGTAGATCCCGCCGGTGGCCTTGGCGAGCCGTTCCAGCACGGCCGGCTGCAGGCGGCTGATCACGATCTCACCGGTGCTGGTGCGCTTGAACTCGCCCTCGGCACCGGCGACCGGAACGGGCGCGCCCTGCTTCGTGCCGACTCCGACCGTGTGCACGACGATTCCGGCTTCGACCAGGCGATCGATCACCGGTGACAGCTCCTCGTCGTGGTCCTCACCGTCGGAAAGCAGGATCAGGACGCGCTGCTTGTCGTGCCCGGCCGGGAAGAGGTCGATCGCGCGCGACAGCGCGGGAGCGAACTGCGTGCCGGGAAGCGGCAGGGAGCCCGGCTCGACGGCGTCGAGAAGCAGATCGAGCACGGCGACGTCGACGGTGAGCGGCGCCATGACCACGCCCACGCCCTCCGCCTGGACCAGCGCCACCCGGTTTCCGGGCAGCTCCTGCGCCATGCGGCGCACCAACGACTGCGCCAGCCAGATCCGCGACGGCAGAACGTCGTAGGTCGCCATCGAGGCGGACGTGTCGAGCAGGAAGACGATGTCGACGCCGCGATGCTCGACCTTCTCGATCGATTCGCCCCACCGCGGGCGCGCGAGCGCGATCGCGAGACACAGGGTCGCGAAACCGAGCAGGATCGCCGCCCACGCCGCGGCGCGCGGCCGGTTGCCGGAGCGCAGCCGGGGCTCGATGGCACGCGAGGCCCAGGCGGCTTCGGCGGTGGCGCGGCGGCGGTGCAGCCAGAATGCGGCCGCCGCGGCGAGCGGCGCCGCGAGCGCGAGCCAGAGCAGGCGGGGATCGGCGAAGTTCATGGCTCGGCGGTCATCCGCAGGGCGCCGGCGACGAATGGCAGAAGGAGAAAGGCGAGCGCCGTCCAGGCGAACGGCTGGAAGCTCTCGCGGTAGCGGATGTAGCGCTTGACCTGCATCGGAGTCTTCTCGAGCAGGTCGATGCGGTCGAAGACGGCACGCAGCGTGCCCGGATCGACTGCGGAGAAGAAGGCGCCGCCGGTGCGTTCGGCGATCGCGCGCAGGAGCTTCTCGTCGACCTGGACCTCCATCGGAACGCGGCGGGTCTCGATCCGTCCGGTGAGCGGATCACGCACCTGCACCGGCACCGGCACGCGGCCTTCGCGGCCGACGCCGATGGTGTAGACGCGCAGGCCCAGACCCTTGGCGACCGCGGCCGCCGAGAGCGGGTCGATCTCGCCGGCGTTGTTGACACCGTCGGTGACCAGCACGACGACCTTGGACTTCGCGCTGCTGTCCTTCAGCCGGCTGGCGGCGTTGGCCAGGGCGACGCCGATCGCCGTCCCGTCCTGGACGATGTTGAGCTCGATCGAAGCGACCAGCTCGTCGAGCATGGCGCGATCGGTCGTGAGCGGCGACCGGGTGAGCGCGGTGCCGCCGAAGATCGTGACTCCAATGCGATCGCCCGGACGTTTGGCGATGAACTCTCGGACCACCTGCTTGGCGACGGAGAGGCGGTTCTTGGGCTGAAAGTCCTCCGCCCCCATGCTGCCCGAAGTGTCGATGACGATCTGAATGTCGATCCCTTCGGTTGTCGCCTCCTCCCAGGAGTAGCCGAGCCGGGGCCGCCCGAGAGCGACGATGAGTGCCAGCAGCGCAATCACCCGGAAGTAGAACGGCAGGTGGAGGCGCCAGGCGCCGCCCGTGGTGCGCGGCAGGCGGCTGGCGAGGAGGGCGCCGCGACCGCCGCGGCGATGGTGACGCCAGACGAGAGCCGGCACGAGCAGCGCGGCGAGCAGCCAGAGCGGATCGGCGAACTGCGGCAGGCTGGTCATGCCGCGCCCCGTCCCCCGGCCGCCGAACCGCCCGCCGCCGTGGCAGCTGCCGTTGCAGCCGGCTCGACTGCGACCGGTGGTGCGAGGTGGCTCTCGATCGCGCCCGCGAGCTCGCGGGTCTCGCCGATGCGCGCCGCCGCCTCCGCGCTCTCCGCCGGGCGGAGCGCGAACTTGATCTGGTCGGCGAGGCGCAGCAGTCGAACGGCGCGCTGCACCAGCGCCGGGTCGAAACGCTCAGCGGCAAGCCGGCGCTGCACCTCGGTCGTCGTGCTCTCGAGGGCGCGAAAACCGAGGCGGCGGCCGAGGTAGCGCCGCAGCGCCTGGCTCAGGTGGACGAACGCCCCCGCCGGAGCTTCCGCGGCGAGCAGCCCCAGCGCGCGCTCGAGCTCGTCGAGCGGCGAGAGCTCCGGAGCGGCGAGCGGATCGATGCCCGGCCGCCGGCGCCAGGCGAGCACGGCCGCGAGAGCGGTGAGCGCGCCGGCGGTCGCGAGGGTCCACCAGAAGCTCCGTGGCACCGCGAGCGACCGCGGCGGCGAAGGCGGCGCCGGCGCGAGCTCCTTGTCGTCCGCCGGGATCACCGACCGTACTTCGAGTGCCAGATCGGGCGGCGTGAGGGCGCGTCGTCCGGGCTCGCCCGAAAGTCGAACTTCGACCGGCGGCAGCGCTGTTCTGCCCGGCCGGAAGGCAGTGAGCCGGAGCCGCTGCACCAGCTTTACCCCTGCTGGAGTGGAGGTCTTTTCGACCGGCGAGGCCGCGAGCACCTCGACGTCGCCCCAGCCGCTCGACCAGTCGGGGAACGTCGCCTCTCGGGCAGCGTCGGCGCCGGGAAGCTCGAGCGTGAGGGTGGCGGAGACGGGATCCCCGACGGCGAGGGCAGCCGGTTCGAGCTCGACCCCGACCCGCGCCTCTGGTGGGGCGGCCACTGTCGCACCGGGAGCCGTGCCGGCCGCCGTTGGAGATGCCGATGACGCGGTCTGCGGCGCCGAAAGGAGCAAGGCGAAGGCGACGAGTGACCGCAGGATTCTCATCGGCGCAGGCGCTTTCGACGCGACTCGAAAAAGGCCACCAGCTCCGGCATGTAGGGGCGATCGGTGGCGAGCACGAGGTGATCGAGGCCCAGGCTGCGGATCGTGGCGTGGAGTGCTTCGCGCTCGCCGCGGGCCCGCGCGATCTCCGCGGCGGCGTTCCTTCTGCCGTCGTAGAAGGCGACCTCGCCGGTCTCGGCGTCGCGCAGCACCAGAGGTCCGGCGGCCGGCGGTTGCAGGTCCTTCGGGTCGGCGAGCTCGACGACGATGACGTCGTGACGGGTCGCAGCGCGCTGCAGCGCCTGGACCGGCGGCGCGCCGACGAAGTCCGAGACCACGAACAACACCGAGCGCTGGCGGAGGTTGGAGAGCACCGCGCCCAGACCCCGCTCGAGGTCGGTACCGCCGGCGGCCGGATGCTGCAGAACGTCGTGCACGAGCCGCAATACCTGGTTGCGTCGCCGCTGCGGCGGCAGGAACAGCTCGAGACGGTCCGAGAGCAGGGCCGCGCCGACGCGGTCGTGATTGCGCAATGCGGCAAAGGCGAGCAGGGCGGAGATCTCGGCGGCGAGCTCGCGCTTCAGGATGGCGCGCGAGCCGAAGCCGAGGCTGCCCGAGACGTCGATGGCGAGGAAGACCGTGAGGTCGCGCTCTTCGACGAACTGCTTGACGAACGGCGCGCCCATGCGGGCGGTCCGGTTCCAGTCGATGGTGCGGACATCGTCCCCCGGCTGGTAGGGGCGCACCTCGGCGAACTCCATGCCGCGGCCCTTGAAGACCGAGTGGTAGGTGCCGGCGACCCCCTGGTCGACCAGGCGGCGGGTCGAGATCTCGATCCGCCGGACCTTGGCCAGCAGGTCGGCCGGTACTCGTCGTACCGTTTTCGTCGAAGCGGGGGCGGCCGCTTCGCGGCGCCGCCAGCGCTCGCGCAGCGCGGAGAGCATCAGGGTGCCCGAACTTAAGGGACCTCGACGCGGTCGAGGAGCCGGGCGACGAGGTCGTCGCTGGTCAGGTTCTGCGCTTCGGCTTCGTAGGTCGGCACGACGCGATGCCGCAGGACATCGGGGGCGATCTCCTTGACGTCCTCCGGGATGACGTAGCCGCGGCCGGAAAGCAGCGCCATCGCTTTGGCGGCGCGCGCCAGAAAGAGCGTCGCGCGGGGCGAGGCGCCGAAGGCGATGAGCGGCGCGAGCTCCTTCATCCCGGCCGCCGCCGGTTGCCGCGTGGCGGTGACGAGGTCGAGCAGGTAGCCGCGGAGCTTGCCGTCGAGGTAGATCGCGTCGCAGGCGCGACGCAACTCGATCAGGCGCGCCTGGTCGAGCACCGGGTGGATCTCCACTTCGTGCTCGACCATCATGCGCTCGAGGATCTCCTCCTCTTCGGCCCGGGTCGGGTAGCCGATCTTGAGCTTCAGCATGAAGCGGTCGATCTGCGCCTCGGCGAGGGGATAGGTGCCCTCCTGCTCGATCGGGTTCTGCGTCGCGAGAACGAGAAAGGGCTCGGGGAGGCTGTAGGTCGTGTCACCGAGAGTGACCTGTCGCTCTTCCATCGCCTCGAGGAGCGCCGACTGCACTTTGGCGGGAGCTCGGTTGATCTCGTCGGCGAGCAGCGCGTTGGTGAAGATCGGACCGCGCCGGGGCTCGAACTCGCCCTTGCGCGGATCGTAGATCAGGGTGCCGACGAGGTCGGCCGGCAGCAGGTCGGGCGTGAACTGCACGCGCTTGAAGTCGATGGCCAGCGTTCGTGCCAGCGTCTTCGCGGCCAGCGTCTTCGCGAGGCCGGGGACGCCCTCGATGAGAACGTGGCCGCGGGCCAGCAGGCCCACCAGCAGCCGCTCGACGAGGTAGTCCTGGCCGACGATGACGCGCCGGATCTCGGCCTCGACCTGCTTCAGGGCGAGAGACTCGCGCTCGATGGACGGAATGACGGGTGCTGCCGGCGCCGCGGGAGGGGCCGGCGGCGTCGAGGTTCGGGTGCTCGCGGTCGGATCAGGATTCCATTGGGGTTCCATGCACACACTCCCATGAGGCCCGGGCTGCAAGGGAAATGCCATCCGCGCTGTGCCAAGATGGCGGCGGAGCGACAACTTGAAGGCAGAGACTACATTCCCGGCGCGGCCCCGCCGCAAGAAGGCCCTGGGGCAGCATCACCTGCGGGAGGGGAGCCTCTGCCGGCCGCTGCTCGAGTTTCTCTTCGCGAGTACCGGGCCGGCAGCCTTACCCCCGTTCGTCGTCGAGATCGGCCCGGGAGGGGGCGTGCTGACGGCCGAACTGCTCTCCGCCGGCGCCGAGGTTCTCGCCCTGGAGCTCGATCCGGAGTGGGCGGAGACCCTGCGCTCGCGCCTGGCGAGCGAAAAGCTCTCGGTAAAGGTGGGCGACGTTCTCGAGTTCGACTGGTCCGCCGTGCCCTCCGGGACGCTGGTCTGCGGAAATCTGCCGTACCAGATCGGGACGGCGATCGTGGACCGCGTCCTGCGCGCCTATCCCCAGGTCGAGCGGGCGGCGTTCCTGTTGCAGCGCGAGGTCGTCGACCGGCTGACGGCCAAACCCGGGGATCCCGAGTACGGCTCCTTGTCGCTGCTCACACAGGCGAGGGCGAGCGTCATCCGCCTGGGTATCGTCCGGCCCGGTTCCTTTGTCCCGCCACCCAAGGTCGACAGCGCCTTCGTCGGTCTGCGTCTGCACCCTGCGCCGCTCCCTGAAAGCGATATGCCGGAGTTCGAGCGGCTCCTGCGCGCCGCGTTCCGTCAGCGGCGCAAGACGCTTCTCAACTCCTTTACCAGCAGCTTTTCGCGCCCGGCTGTCGAAACCGCCCTGGCGACCGTCGGCTACGACCCCAAGACGCGCGCTGAGAGTCTGGCGATGGACGATTTTCTGGCCCTTTCCCGCGCCCTTTCCGGGCACGCCGGAACGGAGGCCGCTGCGCCGGGTGGTATTCTCGGTGCCATCGAAAGCACGGGAAACCCTAGAAAACCTTGAGCGAACCGCGTCGTGAGCAGCCCCGGGTCGAGATCTCCCCCGACAAGGGGCGCGAGATCGTCGGCGTCGTCTTCGCCGCGCTGGCGCTCCTCTGCGGAGCCAGCCTCGCGAGCTTCGCGCCTTCCGACCCGAGCTTCCTGCGCCAGGTCTCCGGCGCCGCGCCGACCCGCAACTGGATCGGTGGCTTCGGTGCCGAGATCGCCGCCGCCGGATTCGGCCTGCTCGGCCTGACCTGCCTGCTGATCCCCTTCCTCCTCGCTGTCGCCGCCTTGCGGCGGCTGCGCCCCCGGGCGCGGCCGACCGTCGTCGGGCGGGGCGCCGGAGCGGTCCTGATGATGGGGAGTCTGCCGGCGCTGCTGCAACTGCTGGTTCCGTCGCTCCTCTGGAGGGGCGAGGCGATCGATTCCGGCGGCGCCCTCGGAGTCGTGTTCTCCGGCGCTCTCGCGCAGCGGATGAACTTCGCCGGCGCGTTCGTCCTCCTGCTGGCGCTCTGCATCGTCGGCGTCGCGCTGCTCGTCCAGACGAGCCTCGGCGAGCTCCTCGACCGCTGGCGGCGGCGCTTCTCCGGCATGCTCGATCAGTGGCGGCTGGCGCGCGCCCGCAAGGCCGAGCGCAAGGAGAAGGAGCGCTCGCGCAATCGCGTCGTCGTCAAGCACCTGCAGCGTGTCGCCGAAGAGAAACAGGAGCGTCTCGACAGGCTCGCCGGTGTCGCGTCGGGAAAGCGTCCGGGTTCCCCGGCTTCCGACACCGGTGCCGATCCTTCCTCGGGAGAGGTCGCGCTGCCGGCGGCCGGCGGCCGCCTCGACCTGCCGTTGCGCGGCCCCGACCGGCCGGCGGACCGCCCGGTCACGGTCCGTCGGGTCGCAGCACCCTCGAATCCGATGCCGCTGCCAGGCGGAGCGGCGTCGGCGCTCGCTCCATCCACCGGCGCGTTTGCCCCCGAGACGCCGGCGCGCAAGGAGAAGCAGAAGGAGTTCGGTTTCGTCGAAACCCAGACCGAGTCGGAGCTGCCGCCGCTCAATCTCCTCCAGCTCGAGAACGAGAAGCCGACGATCGACGAGGACGAGCTCGTCCGCCTCGGCGAGGCGATCCGCTCCCGTTGCCACGAATTCGGGGTCGAGGGCACCATCGAGGGCATCGGCCCGGGCCCGGTGATCACGGTATTCGAGTTCCAGCCCGCCCCCGGGGTGAAGGTCAGCCAGATCGTCAACCTCCAGGACGATCTGGCGCTCGCGTTGAAGGCCGAGTCGGTGCGCATCGACCGGATCGCGGGGCGGTCGACCCTGGGCGTCGAGGTGCCGAATCCGCGCCGCGGGATGATCCGGCTCGGCTCGATGCTCGCCAACGACGCGTTCCGCCGGTCGCCCTCGCTGCTGTCGCTCGCCATCGGCATGACGATCCACGGCGAACCCTACTACGCCGACCTCGCGACGATGCCGCATCTGCTCGTTGCCGGCGCCACCGGATCGGGCAAGTCGATCGGCCTGCAGAGCCTCATCACTTCGATCCTCTACAAGGCGACGCGCGACCAGGTGCAGTTCATCTTCATCGATCCGAAGCGCATCGAGCTCGGGGTCTACGCCGATATCCCGCACTTGAAGACCGAGGTCGTGGTCGAACCGAAGAAGGCGGCGAACGCCCTGCGCTGGGCGGTGGCCGAGATGGAGCGGCGCTACAAGCTCCTCGCCGAGGTGCATGTGCGGTCGATCGACTTCTACAACCGGGCGATCCGCGACCCCGAAGTCCGCAAGCGCCTCGAGCTGACCGACACCGAGGGCCCGGTGCGCGAATCCGATCTCAAGCCGCTGCCGTACTACGTGATCATCATCGACGAGCTCGCCGATCTGATGATGGTCGCGGCGGCGGAGGTCGAGACCTCGATCGCGCGGCTCGCCCAGATGGCGCGCGCGGTCGGCATCCACCTCATCGTAGCGACCCAGCGGCCGTCGGTGGACATTCTCACCGGCACCATCAAGGCGAACTTCCCCTGCCGGCTGTCGTTCGCGACGGCGAGCCGGCACGACTCGCGGACGATTCTCGACGGCGTCGGCGCCGAGAAGCTCCTGGGCAAGGGCGACATGCTCTTCCTGCCCCCGGGCAGCAGTCGGCCGATCCGCCTGCACGGTCCGTACATCTCCGAGCAGGAGACGGCCGCGCTGGTGCGCTGGCTGAAGAAGCAGGGCAAGCCCGTCCTCGACCCGGCGGTACTCGCGGGTCCGGAGGAGAATGGCAACGAAGGGGGCGCGGGACCGATCGACGACGACCTCTTCGACCAGGCCGCCCGGCTCGTCGTCCAGGAGCGCCAGGCCTCCGCGAGTTTCCTGCAGCGCCGCATGCGGGTCGGCTTCTCGCGCGCCGCGCGCCTCATCGACATGATGGAGCGCGAAGGCCTCCTGGGGCCCGCTCAGGGCAGCAAGCCGCGCGACGTCCTCGTGCCGCCCAACTACTTCACGGAAGTCGACGAGACGCTCGACCGCTAGGCTCTGCCTCCGGCAGCCGGCTTCAGGGTGACCAGCACTTCGATGTACTCGGCGCGGATGCCGCGTGAGAGGTCGTCGATCCAGGCGATCTCCGTGAACAGGCCGGAGGCGTCGAAGATGTGACGGCAGATGTCGTAGCCCCAGTCGAACGTGACCAGCGAGCCTTCCGGAGTGAGTGGATTGTCGTGGTACTCGGGGGGCTCGAGGTGGAGGACCTCGCCACCCTGGCCGAGCCGCGCGCGCCGCCGGCTGGGGCGCTCCTTGTGGACCAAAGGCACCGTGCAGATGTGGGCGCCCCCGGGCTTGAGCGTGCGGGCGATCTCGCGGAAGACCTCGTCCGGCCGGAAGACGTGTTCGAGCACGTCCTGCGTCACGTGGAGGTCGACACTGCCGTCCGCGAACGACATGGCTTCGAGATCCTCGCAGCGCACGCCGCCGACCGAGCCTCCGGAGGGCGTGCCGGGAAAGTAGTGCGACGGGATGTAGCTCGGGCACTCCGCCGCGAGGCGCACGCTCGCGCCGCGGCTGCCTGGCGAAGATTCGTGAATGACGAGCTCGCGCCAGCGGGGATAGAAACGCTCGATGGTGAGCATCAGCGCCCGTTCGCGCGGGATGCTGCCGCAGTGCGAACAGGCGAAGTAGTCGCGCAGCCACTCCTGCGAGGCGACGAAGGTCACGTCGCGATCGCAGGTGGGGCAGTGCCCGGCGCTCTGCAGCAAAGCCGTCACTGGAGATCCCGCGACGCGGAGGGAGTGACCTGCAGCGCGATCCCATAGTCGGCGGCGGTGAGCTTTCGCGTCGAGCGCGCCTCGGGGGTAACACCGAGGAGCTCGAAGCGCAGGCCGCGTACCTCGGCAGTCGGCGCCGTCGTTGCGAGCTCGAACTCGAAGCGCGGTGCCTCGCCCTGCGGCGACTCGAGGGCGAAGGCAAGCCGGATCTCGCCCGCCCAGACGCAGGTGACGTCGACCGGGCATCGGCTGTCGGCCACCACCCGCTCGAGAGTCAGGACGATCCCGGGAGCTACCTCGGCTCGATCGGAAACGGAAAGGTCGAACCGGCCAGCGGCGTCGGGCTTCACCAGGTTCTCTCCTGCAGACGTAGCGGGGTCGGTCGGAGCAGCCGTTGCGCCACAACCGAAAAGCAAAAGACCGGTAAATAGAAAGGAGAAAGGAATCGGCCGGGAGGATCTCATGCGCCTATCCTGCATCAGACAGGCGGCGCTGAGTCCCTCACGGCCGAATCATCCAGCTCTTTTTTCCCTTTACCGGTCCTTTTCTTCTTTCCTACCTTTCGCTCCGCTGGCCTCCCGCGCTTCGCACGAGCGGTCAGCGGTCGCGGCGGCGTCCGGGCGGAGTCTTGCCGTAACGGTTCCCGCTGGGCGCGGCGCCGCGCGAGGCCGGCGCCGGGCCGCGTCCGAAGACGCTCCGGGGAGCGCCGCTCGGATTCGCGGGCGCGCCGCCGGTGTTGCCGTCCGCAACCCGCGGGCGGGCCGGTCCACCGGACGGACGTGACGGTGCCGCGCTGGTCCTTCCTCCGGCGGTGGCTGGACGGCCCCCTGCGGCGGCGGGACGCGAGCCGCGCGCCGGGGCGGCGGCGCCGGGCCGGCTTCCGCCGCGGCGGTCGGCGTTGGCCTTGGCGCGGGCGCGTTCTTCGGACTTCCTGGCCCGGATCTCGGCGATCCGGTCCTGCAGCGGGATCTCGAGCTTTTCGACCGGCTTGTGGCTGTAGTCGAAGTCCGGCACGGTGACGCGCGGCAGCCGTTTGCCGATGGCGCGCTCGATGGCCCGCAACTCGTTCTCCTCGTCGGGCGAGACGAAAGTGATGGCATCGCCGGTCGCCTCGGCGCGCGCCGTGCGGCCGACGCGATGGATGTAGTCGTCCGGGATCTTCGGCACGTCGAAGTTCACGACGTGCGAGAGCGCCTCGACGTCGATGCCGCGGGCGGCGATGTCGGTCGCCACGAGAATCCGGTAACGCCCGCTGCGAAAGCCGGTGAGCGCTTCGGTGCGCTGCGCCTGGCTGCGGTTGCCGTGGATCCGCGCGACGTTGATCTTGCGCTTCTCCAGCTGCTCGAAGAGACGGTTGGCGCGGTGCTTGGTGCGTGTGAAGACGATGGCGTTGGTGATCTCGCCGCGCTCGAGGAGCGACGCCAGGAGCGACGTCTTGAGCTCCTGCGAAACCGGGAAGACCGACTGGGTGATGCCGGTGGCCGGCGCCGACTTGCGCTCGATCGAGATCATCGCCGGGTCCTTGAGCATCTCGCGCGACAGCTCGATGATCGGATAGGGGAGCGTCGCCGAGAAGAACAGCGTCTGGCGCTTGGTCGGCAGATGCTTGAGAACTCGCCGGATGTCCGGCAGGAAGCCCATGTCGAGCATCCGGTCGGCCTCGTCCAGGACGAGCACCTCGAGCCCTTCGAGCTTCGCGTATTTGTACTGGAAATGGTCGAGGAGACGCCCGGGCGTCGCGACGATGACGTCGACGCCGCTGCGGAAGGCGTGCTCCTGCGGACCCATGCCGACGCCGCCGTAGATCGCGGCGCCCGAGAGCGGCGTGTGGACGGCGAGATCGCGCAGGTGCTCGTCGATCTGGGCGGCGAGCTCGCGGGTCGGGGTGAGGATGAGGGCGCGCGTCGTGCCGCGCTTCTTGCCCATCAGGCGGTTCATGATCGGGAGCAGGAACGCCGCGCTCTTGCCGCTGCCGGTCATCGCGCAGGCGAGGACGTCGCGGCCCTCGAGGGCCGGCGGGATGGCGTCGTTCTGGATCGGCGTCGGGCGGGTGAAGCCCAGGGACTTCACGCCCTTCAGCAGATCGGGGTGAAGGTC